>VEQJ01000199.1 GCA_018883285.1 Alphaproteobacteria bacterium | reverse complement strand
CCCTTATTCAGACCGGCGATCACCTCTTTTTCAAACACGCTGGGCAGGATGAAGTACTCCCACGCATCGGCTTCAGTCATGCGTTTGAACCCAGCACGATTGATAGTCTTACGATCCGGTGGATCGCCAGCGGCATCCGTCCAAACCGGCTCAAACCTTGCCCCACCGTGCTCAGCGATAAAGGCACGCAGGCGACGTTCGGCATCCTTAACCTCATGCGCTTTTGTCCCGCCACGGGCGATCAGCCAATCTTTGAAAAGCCCTGCACAGGCTTTTTCTGCGGCTCCAGGAAGCCATGGAAGAATGCCAGACGCGATGGCCAATTCGCCGACAGCGGCCACCAGAGCAAATTTTTGACCCACGCGATGCACCTGACCATCAACATCGGTGGGAACATGCTCGGCAACCCAGTATTTTCTGGCATCAATCAGGCTTTTAACAATGGCATCCTGATTGGCGCACAACATGGTCAAAAACGCATCAGCCACCGTACCAGTGTATTGGCTAGCCAAGTGTTTTAATGCAATCGAGAGGCGGTTACCGTCTTCATAATCGTGCAGGCAATCAAAAACGCCATAACTTTTTCCAGCATCGGCTTGAATTTCAATAAAACGAACCGTCTGTCCAGCCTTGGTATGTTTGCCGCTTTCCTGCACCTTTGATGCCAGCCCTGTTTCGCCGGAACTTAGAAAAACTAAGCGAAATCGTTCCACCGTTTTTGCCACGCCATCGCGACGTGACCGCGCCTTGCCAGCGCCATTACCCAACATATAGGCCATGGCATCGGCAGCGGAGCCATCCACCTGCGATAACTCGTCCAGGGCAAGAAAGCCATCGTTCGCCTGTCGTGCCAAACCCTCGGCGGCATTGTCGGTCGTGCGCCAGCTTTGAATAGCCGATCCCCAGACGGACACAGCGATATGCATCAAAGTCGTTTTGCCAATGGACGATGACCCCTCGACATGAAACCCAAAATTCTCTTCGCCAAGTGGTTCAAGCATTATCCCAGACAAGGCAACACAGACCGCAAAAATCAGGCGGCTGTTGTTTTCGCATAATCTACCTATTGCAGACTGCCACCCAGCTAGGGTTCCTCGCACCACGAGGCTGCTGACTGCCTGGGTTTGCTGTAAAACAACTCTTTCACCTGATTTTTGACCATAAACGCGCTGGGGCAAAACATAATAACCGCTATGCCACCCAGATTTCAGGACACAGGTGGCGCGGGCTTTAGGATTTGCCATGGTGATATAGCTGTGCAGCAGCTGTTTTCCGTTCGGCGCAAGGCGCAGGCCAAGAGCAAGCAATTCCTCGCGGTAAATAGAACCATCTCCAGCTAGCATCGACATGGGCAGAACATATTCCTTCCGCCTGCCGTCATTGTCGATGATGTCACATACGCGCCCCCAGTTGTGCCCTAGCGTGTCGCGTGTTTGATGGGTAATCGCCAGCCATGAACAAAACCAAGTCCATTCGCTGGTTGTGTTGCCATCATTATCCTTGACAGGTTTTGCATGTTCCACCCCATTCGGAGTCAGGCGAAAATTCGATCCTGTTTTTTCATTCAGATCGGAAAGTTCCGAATCCTTTATATAGGGCAATAATGGGGCGAGTTTGAGAAACTGCTCTATATCCTGAAATGTCCAGCCTTCCCCAAGGGCGTCGGCCAGATCATAACCTCGCGACACGTCGCTGCCACGCGGTTCAAAACCGTTGACGACCGGATGCCGTTTCCCGATTGCCTCGGCGGGCAGGTGAAAAACACTATCAGCACCAGCAGCAAGGCACAGATCATAAACTGCATCGCCAAACTGACCACCAGCTTCATCGTGATCGGTGGCGATAATGACACGCCGCCCCTTAACGGCAGACCAATCGGTCTTTTGCGGCGATTTTGCCCCGTGCATCGGTGTCGTACTGACGTAATCAGGGAAAAGAACCTTTGCAGCTTCGGCGGTTTTTTCGCCTTCACAGACAATAATGGGGACATGCTGCCGCGCCAAGATTTCCGGCAGACGATAAAGCGGTCGTAGCGTCGGCATGCCCGCGCTACGCCATGCCTTTTTGCCATTGCCAATGTCGCAGTAGCACAGAGGTAGGATTTTCTTTTCCGATTTGCCCGTTTCCGGGTTAATAATATCCCACCGCGCCACATATCCAACCAGCTGGCCATCGGCTTGGTGGTAGGGATAAAGGTTTGTCGGTTTGCCTCCAAAATCAGGCATAGCGAAATTGCAGGGCAATGCATCAGTTGGAACGGGGATAACGGGCGTCTTGGCGGATTTCTCACGCGCCCCGTTCTTGCTGCTGTTTTGCACGGCAGCAATTTCTTCAGGCTGCAAGGGTGCCGTCAGCATGCTAGGCGGTGGTTGAACCGGATCGCAGGGCTGCGATTGTGGCGGCGGTATCATCATGGCGCACCCCCGATCATATTCAGGACAGCCAGTGCCGCATCACTTTGCGATAGGCACAGAATATAAGCCACGAGCGATGTCACATCGCCACCAGATGCATTGACCGCAAAATCTGCCCATTTCCCCGTCAGAAGGTTGATCTTAAAACTACCGAGAGCTGAATCGGCGCGGCGCGGATTCAAAGCCACATACTCATGGCCATCGACCTTGCCCTGCGGCAACACCCGGCGCAGGATCGCAGGCAGGAACGGCATCGCCTGTTCATGCACACGCAAGAAATAATCTCGATTAAACTGCATGGTTGCCCTCCGCACCGATACGATTGGCCAGAATGAAGGCATCAAGATCTTGCAGGCGGTATTTCACCAGCCGCCCGACACGGACGAATGGCAGGTGATAGCGTCCAGCGCAGGCCCAACAGGCGAGGGTTTGCTCTTTAACCCCCAGATAGGCCGCTGCCTCTTTGCGATTCAGTAGATTGGCGCGGTTAGAGACCGCTTCTCGTAAAATAGGATTGCTCATCGGGAACCTCGTTCAAAGTTGATTTAACGAGGTCGATGGTAAGGCAAAGAGGTGCCGTAATTTCAGGGGTCGGGTCTGCTG
>VEQJ01000198.1 GCA_018883285.1 Alphaproteobacteria bacterium | reverse complement strand
GGGGTATGTCCCGCACATGATGACTTCCACCGTTGAAAATCTCAAGACTCTTGCCGACCATGTTTGCAAGTCTTTGCCGACCAGGGTCACCGCTGTCAGCTGGAGTCGGGGTGAGCTGTGTTTGCACACCACCACCGATGGCCTGCTGCTGCTGTTAACCTTCCTGCGCGACGACCCCAGCTGCCAGTTTGAGCAGTTGGTGGAGCTGTGTGGGGTGGATTACCCCCAGCGGCCTGAACGGTTTGAGGTGGTCTATAACCTGTTGTCCATCACCCTGAACCATCGGATTCGGCTTAAGCTAAGCGTGGGGGAGGGGGCTACGGTGCCCAGCGTTTCCGCGCTGTACCCCTGCGCCAACTGGATGGAGCGTGAGGCATGGGATCTGTACGGCATTATTTTCAGCGGCCACCCCGACCTGCGCCGCATCCTGACCGATTATGGGTTTGAGGGGCACCCGCTGCGCAAAGATTTCCCCCTGACGGGCTTTGTCGAAGTCCGTTATGATGATGAGCAGAAGCGCGTGGTGTATGAGGCGGTGAAGCTGAGCCAGGATTATCGAAGCTTTGACTTCCTTAGCCCCTGGGACGGTATGAACCACCTGCTGCCTGGTGATGAAAAGGCTGACCAGCCCGCCACCCAAAGCTCACCCCCCCCACCCTCTAGCAAAGCTGTATAGCCATGGCATCGTTAACCGAAGAACTGATTCCAGGCCTGCCCGCCAGTGAGCGCGCCTTTACCTTTAACTTTGGCCCCCAACACCCGGCCGCGCACGGCGTGTTGCGCCTGGTCATGGAATTGGATGGGGAGCTGGTGCAGCGGGTGGATCCCCATATCGGCTTTTTGCATCGTGGCACCGAAAAGCTGATTGAGCACAAAACCTATTTGCAGGCGATTCCCTATTTTGACCGCCTGGATTATGTATCGCCCATGTGTCAGGAGCATGCCTTTGCCCTGGCGGTGGAAAAGCTGATGGGGATTGAGGTGCCGTTGCGCGGCCAATATATTCGCGTGCTTTTTGCCGAATTAACCCGCATTGCCAACCACTTGTTGAACATTACCACCTTTGCTCTGGACGTGGGGGCGATGACCCCCTTTCTGTGGGGGTTTGAGGAGCGGGAAATCATCATGGGCTTTTACGAGCGGGTTTGTGGTGCCCGCCTGCATGCCAATTATTTCCGCCCTGGCGGGGTGCATTTGGATTTACCCGATGGCTTGACCGACGATATTCTGGCTTTTTGCAAACGCCTGCCCCCCGTGCTGGACGACATCGAACGATTGCTAACCGACAACCGTATTTTTAAGCAGCGCACGGTGGATATTGGCGTGATTGACCGTGAGCAGGCCTTAGCCTGGGGCATGAGTGGCCCCGTGCTGCGTGCCAGCGGCCATGCCTGGGATCTGCGCCGTACCCAACCCTATGACGTTTATGATCGGTTGGAATTCGATATTCCCGTCAGCGACGATGGCGATTGCTATGCCCGCTATCTGGTGCGAATGGCGGAGATGCGCCAAAGCCTTAGGATTGTGCAGCAGTGTGTGGAGCAGTTGCCCGCTGGCGCCGTCATGACCGACAACCATAAGGTGATTCCGCCAAAACGGGCAGACATGAAGCACTCGATGGAGGCCTTGATTCACCACTTTAAGCTGTATACCGAGGGGTACCATGTGCCCGCTGGCGAAACCTATACAGTGGTGGAGGCGCCCAAGGGGGAGTTTGGGGTGTTCCTGGTGGCGGATGAAAGCGTGCCGAATCGGCCGTGGCGATGCAAAATTAAGGCGCCAGGCTTTTTGTTTATGCAAATTTTGGGTCCAATCTCCAACGGTCACATGCTGGCCGATTTGGTGGCGATTTTGGGCAGTTTGGACGTGGTTTTTGGGGAGATTGATCGATGACCGCTGCACCAGCGTCACCTGTGGCTGAGCCAACATCCTTTAGTTTTAACGCCGACAATTTGGCCAAGGCCAAGGCGTTTGTGGCCAAATACCCTGCGGGGCGACAGGCCAGTGCGGTGTTGCCGCTGTTGGATCTGGCGCAACGGCAATCGGGCGGATGGTTGCCACGGGTGGCGATTGAATATGTCGCCGATTTCCTAGCCATGCCCTATATGCGGGTGTTGGAGGTGGTCACATTCTACACGATGTTTAAGCAGCAGCCAGTCGGCAAATATCTGTTGCAAATCTGCACCACCACCCCCTGCTGGCTGCGCGGTAGTGATGCGGTGGTTAAGGCTTGCCGCGATAAATTGGGCATCGACTTTAACCAAACCACCAAAAACGGCCTGTTCACGATGGAGGAGGTGGAATGCCTGGGCGCCTGCGTCAACGCCCCGATGATCCAGGTTAACGATTGGTTTGTTGAGGATTTGGATGCGGAACGCACCACCGCCCTGTTGGATGCCCTTAGCCGTGGGGGGGAGATTCCTATCGGCAGCCAAATTGGCCGGCAGGGCAGCGCACCCGACGGGATGGTGACGGCCGGTAGCCAAGCTGTGGATGTTTCGGCAAAGCCTGCTGATCCTGCTGCGGCTAGCAAAATGGGCTTAGCCAGCAAAAAGCCATCTACCGCCAAGTCCGCCCCTAAAACTGCTGCCAAAGCTGCCCCCAAAACATCTGCCAAAACCAGCCCCAAAAACCCTTCCTAGCCGCTAAGACCCAACCATGCTGAAACCCCAAGATCGCATTTTTTTGAATCTGTATGGCCAGGATGACTGGCGGCTGGCGGGCGCACGCGCGCGCGGCATTTGGGATGACACCAAGGGATTGTTGGCGCGTGGCCGTGAGGCGATTATCGCCGAAATCAAAAATTCGGATCTGCGTGGGCGTGGTGGGGCGGGCTTTCCCACCGGCCTAAAATGGTCGTTCATGCCTAAGGAGTCGGAGCGTCCGCACTATCTGGTGGTAAACGCCGACGAAAGCGAGCCTGGCACCTGCAAGGATCGTGACATCCTGCGCTTTGATCCGCACCTGCTGCTGGAAGGTTGTTTGATTGCCAGCTTCGCCATCGGCGCAAAGTCTTGTTACATCTACATTCGTGGTGAGTACTACAC
>VEQJ01000197.1 GCA_018883285.1 Alphaproteobacteria bacterium | reverse complement strand
CCAACAGGGTGCATATTCTGTACGAAAACCACCAACCCTTTGCCCATGCCGTGCAGGACTATGCCAATCGCTTTGCCGCCAGGCGGCCAGGCCGTGACCCCAACGCATCAATAGCCTTTGTGTTAGAGGAGGCGGCAGGCTATGCCAGCGTGTGGCGGGGGGAACCCCATATCAGGCTGTATCCATCAAAGCCAGAGCAATGGTGGAATCTGGCCAAGGCAAATCTGGCCGCCCCCACGCCCGCCGAACATTGGGCAAAATTTCTGTTTAGGTAACCTCACGTTTGTCTTTTTCGCCTTTCTTGGTGCCCGCTTCGATTTGTTCCAACTGTTTTAAGTTTTTTGCAAAATCTATTTCGACACGGCTAGGTTCGGCCATTTTGCGCTGTTGAAATTTATTGAATTCGGCGTTGGCGTGTGCATCGGCCATATCTTTGCTTATCTTGCCAGCGTGGGTTAGGACGTCGCGCTCGGAGAGACGCAGGAAATCATCCAGCTTGGCTATCCAATCCTTCATGTGCATGGCGCGGCGGTTTTTCGCCTGAAGCTCAGCAAATTCTAGGTAAAAGGAAACAATGCGGTTGAGCGTATCCAGCTCGTCCTCATCCAGATAATTTTTCGCCACCGTCACATCCGTACGCTTGGGCGTTTTGCCAGAATGGGAAGTTAAACCCATCAGCGGTTTGCGGCTATCTGCACGTTTGGCGATAATCTCCGCCGCTGTATGGCCATGCGCTGCCCAGTGCATTTTGTTCTGCACGATTTTGAAGAATTTCTGCGAAGTTTCAACGTTCGGGTCGTAATCAATACTGGTAGCATAAATATCCAGCACCTTTTTCCAGAACACTTTTTCTGAACTGCGTATATCGCGGATGCGGGCGAGCAGTTCATCAAAATAATCGCCGCCACCTGCTTGTTTCAGGCGTTCATCATCCATCGTGAAGCCTTTAATTAGGTATTCCCGCAAACGCTGCGTTGCCCAGATGCGAAACTGCGTGCCACGGTGCGATTTCACGCGGTAGCCCACCGAGATGATGACATCGAGGTTATAGAAATCCACCTGATAGGTTTTCCCGTCGGCGGCAGTTGTTGCATAATTTGCAACAACTGAATCTTGGGGTAGCTCGCCTTCCTCGAAAACATTTGAAATATGGCGATAAATTACAGACTTATCACGTTGAAATAGATCGGCCATCTGGTTTAAAGATAACCACACGCTCTCATCGACCAGTTTGGCCTCAATTCGCGTTTCGCCGTCTTCTGTCTGATACAGTAAGATTTCTCCAGTATTTTCGGTCATGACGCCCTTTCTAAACTCATAGCTTGCCTATATGCCACAATAACAAAGGTAATACCACACTCCCCCCCGCCAAGGCCATAAAATACAGGGGTGAACCGCCCTTTATTCCCGCTGATAAAAAATTAAACAAATTGTTGACACTGTAAAAACATTGTGATTATAATGCCTCATGTACAACTCGCATGAGGACAACATAATGGAACATACCAACCACACCATTCCGCCACAGGCCAGGTTGCTGCCGGTGCCCAGCAAGGCCTTTCGCCTGGCGGGCATTAAACGCAGCCTGGATCAACACAATCAACGGGTGACAGAGATTTTGCAGGCAGGATGCAGCTTTGCAGGCTGGCGCGAGCTGATCATGATCACCGACCAGATCCAACGCCTGAACCTGGAAATCAAACAAATAGGGACGGCGAACGATGGTTAAAATCACTTGCACACATTGCTGGCGGCTGCTGTCAAAACTGGCCAAATGCTATTTAGAGGTCGTCAAATTAAAAAAGGTGGGGGCGCAGCAAAGGCTGGTCATCGCTGACCAATTAACCCTCATCGGCAATCTTCAGCTGCTGGTTAAAGAACTGGGCGAAGCACAGAAACCAAGTGGGGAGTGGAGATAACCAATGACAAATCCTAACCCCAACCGCGGCGGCTGGATTGCGGTGGCCATCTTCTGCCTGCTGTTCACCGTCGGGTCGTTAAGCGCCCTGCCAGAGCCAACCCCTGGTGCCCAGGCGGCGACAGCATCCACCCCACGCCTGACCAACGGCCATCACAGCAAGCTGGCCTTGCATCAGGACACGCTGGAACACAGCAATTTAACCCCCGACGTGCTGCTGCAAGCCTATCAGACCCCCTGCAGCTTTATACCACCCCAAGATTTTTAGGAGCCCCACGATGCCTGGTACCAACCCCAATGACCAAGATACCACCCCCCAATTCGACGTGGTGTCGCAAATAAAGCCTGGTTACCCGCTGGATGACCGTTTGTTAACGCTGAAAGACGTGCGTGCCCTGCTGGCGGTCAGCCACACCTATATCTACAAATACATCAAGCTGGGGGAATTCCCGAAGCCTTTTCACCTGGGTAAAGAAACCAACAGCCGGTGGCGGTTGTCAGAGGTGCAGGCCGTGATGGATGCCCGCGCGGCGGGGTGCGACAACGAAACCCTGCGGGCGGTGGTGGCAAAGGTTGAGTCCAATCGCCAACATGTTTTCACGCTTAGAAAAATACTCGGGGGCGCACCCCACGCTACCATCGACAGCCTTGCGGTGGCGGCGATGACCGCTGGCGAACGCATGAATATCCGCCCAGACGGCTTGGGGGCATAAACGCATGAAAAAGCTTAGTCCCATTCGGTCAATTGCATGGATCGCCCTATCCTTTATCGCCGCGCCCTTTGCCGGTGTCACAGCCGCATTTCATGATTGGGCTACTGCTTGAGGGTAAAACAGCTTTTGGCGATGATTTCACCAGTCTTTTTAACTCTGTCACGGGGGAGCAGGAATGACAAACAAATGTGATTATTGTTATCTCTGCGAACAAAGAAACAGGGAGTCCCAGCTTTTCTTTAAGGACTCCGCAGATGTTTTGTGGGCTGTCAGAGTCACAACCATCATATCGTTGGTTTTTCAGATTGGCCTTTTAATTATTACCATGTGGAAGGTCTGATTGATGGAACAAATTAAACCCGTCCGCATTCAGCGCAAGCGCACCAAGGGATTCAATTTACAGGCGGCCAGCCCCAACGGATTGCCAGTGATTCATGTTGGACGCCCGACCAAGTGGGGGAATC
>VEQJ01000196.1 GCA_018883285.1 Alphaproteobacteria bacterium | reverse complement strand
TTGGCCTGCATCGCCTTTGTCGCCCTGCCTGTGGCGATTTTGCCGATTCGGTGGATTGGTCGGCGGGTACGGCGGGAGGCGTCGGGCGCGCAGGCGCAGCAGGCCAGCCTGTCCAGCCTGCTGATGCAGCTGTTTCAGGGTATCCGCTACGTCAAGGCCTATAACGCTGAGCGGTTGGAATCGGACAGGCTGGCGCAGCAGGTGGCGCAGACTCAGGGGTATCAAATGGCGCTGGTGCGGGTTAAGGCGGCGGCGCACCCGTTGATGGAGGCCTTGGGCGGATTGGCCATCGTGCTGGTCATCGTCTATGGCGGCAGCCAGGTGATGGCGGGTGCGCGCACCACGGGCAGCTTTTTTTCCTTTATTACCGCCCTGCTGCTGGCCTATGAGCCGGTCAAACGCCTGACCCATCTGAACGCCAATTTGCAGGAAGGCTTGGCCAGTGCGGCGCGGGTGTTTGACCTGCTGGACGAACAGCCGCAGGTGGTGGATCAGCCTGGAGCAAAAGCCCTGCAGGTTAGCGGCGGGCAGGTGGTGTTCGATAAAGTCAGCTTGGCTTAGGTGCCTGGCCAACCCGTGCTGCAAAACCTTAGTTTTACGGTTGCGGCGGGGCAGATGGTGGCGGTGGTGGGGCCTTCGGGGTCGGGCAAGTCCACCATCGCCAACCTGCTGCTGCGTTTTCATGAGCCGATGGCGGGGCAGGTGTTGGTGGATAACCAGGATATTGCCGCCGTGACCCAGGCCAGCTTGCGGGATGCCATCGCCTTTGTCGGGCAAGAAATTTACCTGTTTAACGCCAGTGTGTCGGCCAACATCGCCTATAACCAGCCAGCGGATGAGGCCACTATTCAGGCAGCGGCGCAGGCGGCCTCAGCCGATGAGTTTATCGCCGATCTGCCGGATGGCTTGGCCAGTCTAGTCGGTGAGCTGGGCAATCGCCTGTCCGGTGGGCAGCGGCAACGGATTGCCCTGGCGCGTGCCCTGCTGCGCGATGCCCCCATCCTGCTGCTGGATGAGGCCACCTCTGCCCTGGATCCCCAATCGGAACGTAACGTGCTGGCCAGCCTGAAACGGCTGCGTGGCAACAAAACCACCATCATGATTGCCCACCGCCTGTCGACCATTATTGAGGCCGATAATATCCTGGTGCTGGCCGATGGGCAGCTGGCGGAGCAGGGAACGCATGACCAGCTGCTGCAACGCGGCGGATTGTATGCCAGGCTGTATCAGCAGCCTGAGGAGGCGTTGTCGCGGCAGCAGGCGGTGGCCTAAGCGTCCTTCATGCTGCTGATTACCGCCTACCACCAGCTTGTGCAGCAACTGACCGATGTTGGGCAGCCGCAACCCGCCCAACAGGCGCGTTGGCTGTTAAGTGACCTGTTGGCAATTGAGAGCGCCAGTCAGTTTTGGCGTATGGCGGATAGCCGCACTTTGACCGCGTTGGAGCGGGAACGGGTAACAGCGGCGGCGGATCAGCTGTTGGCGGGGGTGCCGCTGGCCAGAATTTTGGGTTGGCGCGAATTTTGGGGGCTGCCCTTTGCGCTGTCGCCCGCCACGCTGGAACCCCGCAGCGATAGCGAAATCCTGGTGCAGGCCTTTATCCAGGCGCATCCGCAGCGCGATGTGCCCCTCCGCCTACTTGACCTAGGAACGGGCAGCGGTTGCCTGCTGCTTAGCCTGCTGCATGAATATCCCAACGCCTGGGGGCTGGGAGTGGATTATGCGGAGGCGGCGGTGCAGACGGCCAGGGGCAATGCGGATCGGTTGGGGCTGGCATCGCGGGTGGCCTGGCTGCAGGGGGATTGGGCGCAGGCGCTGATGACTGGCCAGGGGGCACCCACCGCCTTTGATGCGATTGTCAGCAACCCCCCCTATTTGGCGCGGGCCGAGGCGGCCAGCATTGATGCGGTTGTTACCCGCCATGACCCCGCCCTAGCCCTGTGGGGGGGCGCGGATGGGTTGGATGCGTATCGTGCGCTGCTGGCCAGTTTGCAGGCGGTATCCGCCCCCGAACTGTGGTTGGAAATTGGCCAGGGGCAGGGGGCATCGGTGGTCGCGCTGGCCAAGGCAGTGGGCGGCTGGCAGCATCAGGACAGCATCCAAGACCTGGCAGGAATAGAAAGAATTTTGCAATTTTATCAACCCGCCCTACAAATCCCTTGCATGTCTGAATCTTAGTCTTTAGGGTGTGCGAATAAGCGTTGGCGTTGCAATCGGTTGTCCCTGTGGCCTGCGATTGTCCTAGGGCTTACAGGCTGGCTTTTGCGTGATAGTAGCCCTTATAACAGCGACATTTTTTCAAGAATAACAGGAGTTTTCCATGGCCAAAAATGGCAGTGGTGTTTACGGTAATGGCCCCAGCGGTGGGCATCAGGGCGGCGCCAATCGCCGTAGCGGCAGTAGGCTGCGGGGATTTGGCGGCAATCGCGGTGGCGGCGGCGGTAATCGCCCTGGCGGCGGCGGTGGTGGTGGCAGTGGTCGCCAACATGTCTATGACAGCAATGGCCCATTGGGGCGCGTTCGTGGTAATGCCAATCAGGTTTATGAGCGTTATGCCGCCCTGGCGCGGGATGCAGGTATGGGCAGCGATCGGGTGCTGACCGAAAGCTTGCTGCAACATGCCGAACATTACTACCGAATCATGCTGGCCGACGGCTATAACCCCTATGCCGCCCGTGATGCCCGCGTTATTGAGGAATCGGCCATCGCCGATTTGGAACCGTTTCCCCCCATGGATTCCTTTGACAAAATCGAATCGGCTGAACAGACCGCCGCTGCCCACACCGAAACAGCTGGTCGCACCCGCCGTTCTGCCTCAGGGCGCAGCCGTCCAAATTTGGTTGAGAATGATGGCGAATCCTTTTTGCCTGCCGAGCCCGATATGGCCGAAATGATGCCATCCTTTCTGCGTCCTGCCCGCCCCGCATCCAATCAGGATGAGATGAATGAGCTTGATTTGGGATGGGATGAAGAGGCTAATCGCGGCGGCTAAGCGCGCCAACTATAGTCATTCCACTTTAAAAATCTCCAGTGCTGCAAATGCTTTGACCTCTGCGATACGGTGCTCATGTACGTCCGTGTACACTCCCGCCGTCGCTGCGCTATGGCG
>VEQJ01000195.1 GCA_018883285.1 Alphaproteobacteria bacterium | reverse complement strand
GGGCATGGTGGCGAGCAGTATCGCCCCATCTATTGCAAAGTGCCCCCCCCTTTTTTTTGACGACCATGCCCCCTTATCCCAAAACAATCCTGGTTACCGGCGCCGCCGGCTTTATCGGAATGCATGTGTCGCGCCTATTGCTGGAGCAAGGCCATGATGTTTGGGGAATTGATGATCTTAATGACTATTATGATGTAAATTTAAAAAACAGCCGATTAGAAGAATTAATGAAATATCCTCGGTTTAAATTTAACAAGGTAAATATTACCAACCCGCAAGATATCAAACAGTTTTTTACCGATACTAAGCCAGAATTTGTGATTCACCTTGCCGCCCAGGCTGGGGTAAGATACTCTCTGATCAATCCACAAGCCTACATCCAAAGCAATATGGTTGGCTTTGGCAATATTCTGGAAGAATGTCGCCATCACGCGGTTAAACATTTGGTCTATGCCTCTAGTTCAAGCGTTTACGGATCGAACAGCAAATTACCTTTTTCTGTTGACGATTCAGTTGATCATCCGGTTAGCCTGTATGCAGCCAGCAAAAAAGCTAATGAGATGATGGCTCATAGTTATAGCCATTTGTACAATTTACCAACCACTGGCCTGCGATATTTTACAGTTTATGGACCATGGGGACGTCCGGATATGTCACCGTGGATTTTTACTGAATCAATACTGTCTGAAAAACCTATCAATATTTTTAATAACGGCCAAATGAAAAGAGATTTTACCTTTATTAATGATATTGCCGAGGGCACCATCAAAGTCCTTGGTCACATTCCATCCGCCCAATCCGTGAATTCATCCAAACCACTTACCCCAGGGCGCAGCACAGCCCCCTTTCGCATTTACAATATTGGCAATCATCAACCCGTTGATCTGATGGTTTTTATTGAAATTCTTGAACGCACCTTAAACAAAAAGGCAATCAAAAACTTTTTGCCTATGCAACCAGGGGACGTGGTTGCAACCTTTGCTGATATTGAAGACCTAGCACATGATATTGGCTTTACGCCTCAAACCACTTTAGAGCAAGGCATTGACCATTGGGTTCGATGGTACAAAACCTACAAAAAGATTGCCTAGGATTCCATATCATTATGACAAGCCATCAACATCATATAAAAAAAGACGTTTTGGCCAACATATTGGGTAAAGGCTGGGTTGGCTTTGTTTCCATCGCATTTGTTCCGCTTTTCATCAAATTTCTGGGTGTCGAAGCTTATGGGCTGGTCGGCTTTTTCCTAAGCCTGCAAACCGTTTTGCTGCTGGTGGATTTCGGGTTCAGCACCACCCTGAACCGTGCCTTGGCCGCCTGCGGTGCGGGGATCATCCCCCCATCAGTGGTATCGCTGGCCACCATGTTGGAACGATTGTTCGCGGGCTGCTCCCTAGCCATTCTGTTGGGGGTGGTGACCGCCGCCCCCTGGCTAGTCAACCATTGGGTCACCCTGCAACATTTGCCGGCCAGCAATGTTCAACACGGCCTGCAACTGATGGGGATTTCGATCGCGCTCCAGCTGCCCTTTATGCTGTACAGCGGTGGCTTAATCGGCTTAGGGCGGCAGACGCAGGTCAATGTGATTTTGGCGATTGCCGCCACCCTGCGCTTTGGTGGCGCGCTGGTCGTGCTGATGCTGGTGCCCAGGATCGAGGCCTTTTTTGCCTGGCAGGTGGTGGCGGTTGGCGGGCAAAGCCTGTGGGCGCGCCAGCTGTTTTGGCGACGGTTGCGGGGCAGATCCTCGCCCCCCGCATCCCTGCACCCCTCCTCTTCCTCCCACCATCAGGCCAAAGCCTTTCGCGGCCATATCGGTTTTGCGGCGGCGGTCGGCCTAACCTCTGTATTGGGCACGGTGTTAACCCAAATGGACAAACTGATGCTCAGCCGTTTGTTACCGCTGGAATCTTACAGCTATTACATGCTGGCCTGGACGTTGTGTTCGACCCTGCCCGTGTTGGCCAGCACGGTGGTAACCGCCTATTTCCCCCGATTATCGGCTGAGGTGGCGCAGCCTGATGGCACCCCCGCCCCCCTCTATCATCAGGCCTGCCAACTGTTGGCCTGCGTATTAATGCCCGCAGGGGCAATGCTTATTCTGTTTCCGGAACAGGTTCTGACCCTGTGGTTGGGCAATCCGCAGGTGGTGCAACAGGTTGCCCCCGTGCTGACCATCATGGCGGTGGGCACCTTATTAAATATATTGGCACAGGTACCTCATGCCATGCAGCTGGCTTCTGGTCTTGCTAAGTTAGGGCTATACGCTAACATCTTTATGGTTACCATGATCGTACCCGCACTTTATCTTACGGTAAGGAAGACTGGCGTAATGGGAGCTGCCTGGGTCTGGGTTGCTCTGAACGCAACTTATGTAATTGCTGGCGTACCAATCATGCATCGCTGGATTTTACAGGGAGAATTCCTGAGGTGGCTATGGGGATGCGCTTTGCAACCTGCACTAATAGCATTCAGCTTGATAGGGCTTATCCGCGGCACCAATCTCGTATCAGCCCTGCATCCAATTGGGCAATTGTTGTTTTTCGCTATGATCTACGGTATTGCAGTTATACTGTGCCTACTAGCTTTACCCTCGACTCGCCCGCTTCTAAGGCAACAACCTATCCAATCTTATGGTGCCAACGCTTAAGATGTTTTTCGCGCAGAAAATAAAATCGATCAAACCTGGTGATCGTGTTTTGGAGATTGGCCCTGGCAGCAATCCACATCCTCGCGCTGACATTTTTTTAGAACGCCGCTTCAGTGATGAAATGGCTTTACAACAACGTGGGGGAACCCAAAAATTAGAGACGGCCAAAGATATTGTTTACTATGATGGCGGGATTTTTCCATTTTCTGACAAAGAATTTGATTACGTAATTTGTTCGCACGTTATTGAACATGTTGAGGACGTTAAAAGTTTTTTGCAAGAAATGTTTCGCGTAGCAAAATCTGGATATTTAGAATTCCCTACCATCTATTACGAATACCTATACAACTTTTCTGTGCACCTACAGCTTATTCATTTTGAACAAAATGAATTGCGCCATATGCCCAAAAACCTATCTGGACTTTCTGCCTTTCAACCCGTTCAAGATTTGTTCTATCGATCCTTAGAACTGGGCTATGCTGACC
>VEQJ01000194.1 GCA_018883285.1 Alphaproteobacteria bacterium | reverse complement strand
ACATCGGTGGGGCTAACGACAACTCTAGTGATGGTCAAATTACTTTTTTTTCTTGCCTCGGCAAGTTGTGCTTTAAGCATCGCTATCTCGGAATCTTTTTTTACCAGCATTTTTGCATATTGTTTTTGAAGCCGAAGATTCTCTTTCTTGAACTCGGCAGCCACTTGAGCATCAATGGCGTTAGTTGGCTTCATTTTTTACTCCAATTAGAAATTTTTAAGAATTGGGCTTTCTATGGTGGGGACTGGAAGCATGTTTTATTTAAGAACCCTAACGCTGGCGTATATTTGCCCGGCTGGTTCACCAGCCAAACCAAGCCCCAAGCGGCTAAGCCTTTTTCTTGTCCACCTGCATGTTGCGGGTGGCGGCGGGCAAGCGCACGGTTAACCCATCCAACTCTGGCGTGATGATGATCTGGCATCCCAGGCGGCTGGTGTGGGTCAGGCCAAAGGCCAAATCCAACATATCCTCCTCAGCCTCGGTCGCGGCAGGCAGGCGGTCATAATCGTCGGCATCGACCACCACATGGCAGGTGGAGCAGGCCAGACTCCCCTCACAGGCGCCCTCTAAATCAATTTGGTTGCGATGGGCGATTTCCAACACTGATAGGCCAATCGGCGCATCCACCTGTTGGGCGGTACCGTCACGGTCAACAAAGGTCATTTTGGGCATGGCAATCTCACACAACAAATAACATGGAATGAATGAACGCTAAGCTTATGCCCCGTTCCCCCGCAATTGGCAATCTTTTTGTTGGAGGAAAAAGCCCCCTTTCCTTTCACACATTACTAATGAGTAAGAACGGGATTGACGCCCTAAGCCTAACCGATGACCTGTTTCGCCGCATCCAGGGTTTGGCCGCCGATGGTGCGGGTAAAGGCACGGTTGACCCGCCGTTCGGCAAAGGGGGTAACCAGCTGTTCCAGGGTGGCGGTCGCGGTTAGCAGGGCATCGCGGTCTTGGACGGCATCCGCCAAGGTCGCCTCAACCCGTTGTTGTTGCGCGGTAATCGCGGCCGCCTCCTCAGCATCCAGCAGGTCGCCATCTTCGGCCAGCGAACGGGTCAGCAGGTTCAGCAGGCGGCCAGCCTCCACCACCGCATCGCGCCACAGCCGGGTCGCCATGTCATCACTCGCCGCCGCCATGCTGGCCATCAGCATTTCCGCCATGCTGTCCTCCGACAGGCCATAGCTAGGCTTCACCGCCACCTCCTGCACCACGCCAGTGGTCAGCTCCCGCGCGGTGACGGTTAGCAGCCCATCAGCGTCCAGGGCAAAACTGACCTGCACTTTGGCCATGCCCGCCATCATCGGCGGAATACCGCTAAGGGTAAAGCGTGCCAGGCTTCGGCACTGTTCGACCGTTTCCCATTCCCCCTGCACCACATGGATCAGCATGGCGGTTTGGCCATCCTGATAGGTGGTGTAATCGATGCTGGCCTGGCAGGGGATGGGGCTGTTGCGGTGAATCAGCTTTTCCACCACGCCTCCCATGGTTTCCAGCCCCAGGGATAGCGGCGTCACATCCAGCAGCAGGTGGTCTGCCCCACGGGTCAGGGCGTGCGCCTGCCGCGCGGCACCGACCGCCACCACCTCATCCGGGTTGACCTGGTCAAACAGGGGGCAGGCGAAACGGTCATGCAACAGCTGTTTCAGCGATCCCAGGCGGGTAGATCCACCCACCAGCACGATACCGGTCAGCTGGCCAGCCGTCACCCCACCGTCTTGCAGCACCCGCGCCACCAGATCCAGACTCGGTTGCAGCCAGCGGTTGGCCAACTGGTTCAGGGTTGCACGATTAAGGCTTAGGTTAAGGGGGGCTGCCTGCCCACTTGCCAGGCTTAGGCTGGCCATCTCCTGCTGCCCCAACTGTTCCTTCACGCTTTTGGCGGCCAGCAGCAGTTGGGTCAGGGTGGCCAGATCGGCGGGAGGCTGCGGCACCTGCCCCGCTGCCAACCAATGTTCCAGAATCAGGCGATCCAGGTCATCGCCGCCATATTGGGTGTCGCCCGCGGTGGCCAGCACCCGAAACACCCCGCCTTCCAGCTTCAGCAGCGATACGTCAAAGGTGCCGCCACCCAAATCATAGACCAAAAAGCTGCCCTGTTTTTCCTCGGCCGCCTCAGCGTCATCCAGCCCATAGGCCAAGGCGGCGGCGGTCGGCTCATTCAGCAGCCGCAACACCTCCAACCCGGCCAGGCGGGCGGCATCGCGGGTCGCACTGCGGGCGGCATCGTCGAAATAGGCAGGCACGGTGATGACGGCCTGGGTGACGGGCATTCCTGCCCCCTCCTCCACCTCCTCCTTCAGGGCGCGCAGAATATCGGCCGCCACCTCCACCGGGGTGATGATTCGGCCGCCAGCCAGCCGCAGCTGCACCATCGCCGTGTTTGCGTCATCAGCATCAGAGGCGGCCAGCAATGGCCAGGCGAATTGCCCCGCGATTGGCATAATATCCGCCAGCCCCCGCCCCATCAGCCGCTTGACGGAGCGAATGACGGTGTAGTCCCCCTGGCCAAGAAAGCGCAACGCCGCCGTCCCAACCGCCGCCACCTGGCCATCGCGGCCATAGGCCACCACGGATGGCATCAGGCTGGGGCTGCGCGCCGCCGCATCGGTGGCCAGCACGCGAACACGGCTATCACCGGCATCCCCCCTCTCCAGGATGGCGGCGACGCTGTGGGTGGTGCCCAAATCGATCCCGATCGCCAACCCCTGTTTAGGGGTGGCAACGCCCGCGCTGTGCGGGTCGGGGGTCTGGCCAGGTTCGTGAATTTGTAACAGCATCGCATTATTCGGTGGGTTGACGGCCTAAACCGTATGACATAGCGCCTCTCATACCCCCTTTTTGCCGCTTTGACCAGATGGAGGGTGGGGGGATGATGAACAACACCCTACTCCCCTGTTTGTCTTTGTGTGCCCCCTCCCCCAACCCCCTCCCGCCTGGGGAGGGGGCATACACTCCACCCCTGGCCGACGGGCAGCTGGTTTAGCAGGAGGGGGAATACACTCCACCCCTGCGGGGGAGTCGGATCGCGCCAGCGATCCGGTGGGGGGTATAAGCAATGCGGCACTCATACTTACCACCCCTCCATTATCATTCCAGCCCCACTCTTTCTGCTACTCCGTTGTCATCCTAGCT
>VEQJ01000193.1 GCA_018883285.1 Alphaproteobacteria bacterium | reverse complement strand
TGGGGTGCTATGCTGCCCGGGCAGGGGGATTGGGCAGAGGTTAACCGCCTCAATTTGGCGCTATTACCCCTCAGCGACGCCCTGTTTCTTGAAACCAATCCGGCGCCGACCAAACATGCCCTAAGCCGCATGGGGCTGTGTCAGGATGAATTGCGGTTGCCGATGGTATCGGTGTCACCACCGACTGCCACCGCCCTGCAACAGGTTTTGGCCAAGCTGCATCTGTTATCTCATCCTGCCGCCCAAAGCGGGATGCCCTTAACCGTGGCCAAGCGATCATGACCAAGCAAGTTGCCCAAAATCGCCGCGCGCGCTTTGACTATGAGGTGGTCGAAAAACTGACCGCTGGCCTGGTGCTGGTCGGGACAGAGGTTAAATCCTTGCGGTTGGGGCGGTGCAGCCTTAACGAATCCTATGCGGTTGAACAAAATGGTGAACTGTTTTTGGTGGGTGCCAACATCGCGGTGTACCCGCAGGCCAGTCGGTTCAACCATGATCCAACCCGCCCCCGCAAATTGCTGTTAAAGGGCAAACAATTGGCGGCATGGCTGGGCGCGATTCGGCAAAAGGGGCTAACCATTGTGCCGCTATCCATCTTTTTTGCCGACAATGGCCGCGCCAAATGCGAATTGGCCTTAGCCCGCGGGCGCAAAACCCATGATAAGCGCGAGGCGATTAAGCAACGCGATTGGCAGCGGGAAAAGGCGCAGCTGTTGCGTCGGTAAAGATTGGCTTAGCTTGGCTTAGCTTAGGCGAGCCTTTACATAGCTGCCGGGTGCATCCTCAATGACCTTAAGCTTTCCAGCGCCTGGCTTGCGGGCGGGCACTTGACCATCGCTGTATTGGCCAATCCACCGTTGCCACTCTGGCCACCAGGAACCTGGGGTTGCGGTGGCGTTTGCCAACCAATCCTCGGGGTTGCTTGGGTATTTGGGGTTAACCCAATATTGGTATTTTTGCGCGGCGGGCGGGTTGACCACCCCCGCAATATGCCCCGAATCGCTTAACACAAATTCCACAGGCCCTTTATAAAGCTGGGTCGCGGCATAGGTTGCGTGCCAGGGGGCAATGTGATCGCTTTTGGTGGACAGCAAAAAGCTGGGCACGGTGATCTTGCGCAAATCAATTCCAACCCCACACAGCTCAATGCCATTGGGCACCACCAACAGATTCTTCAGATACATATTGCGCAGATAGAAACTGTGCATCTTGGCGGGCAGGCGGGTGGAATCAGAGTTCCAATACAACAAATCAAAGGGGAAGGGGTCTTTACCCATCAGATAGTTGTTGACCACAAACGACCAGATTAAATCGTTGGCGCGCAGCATGTTAAAGGTGGTGGCCATCGCCTTGCCCTCTAAATAGCCTGTTTTGGCCATTTTTTCGTCCAACGCGGCCAACTGCTCCTCATCAATAAACACTTCCAAATCGCCCGCCTCAGCAAAGTCGATTAGCGTGGTGAAATAGGTGGCGCTGGCAACCGGCGATTTTTTCTGGCTGGCCAGATAGGATAGGGTGCAGGCCAACAGGGTGCCGCCGATGCAATAGCCGATGACGTTAATGCTTTCTTCGCCAGTAGCCTGGGTAACGGCATCCAGGGCGGTTAAAACGCCGTCGGTCATGTAGGTGTCAAAGCCAACATCAATATGCCGCTCATCGGGGTTAACCCACGACACCACAAAGGTGGTGTGCCCCTGATCAACCGTCCATTTCAGAAAGGAATTTTTGGCCTGTAAATCAAGAATATAGTATTTGTTAATCCATGGTGGAACAACCAAAAGCGGGCGCTTGGCGACCGTTTCGGTGCTGGGGCTGTACTGGATCAGTTGAAACAAGTGATTCTGGAAAACAATTTTGCCTGGGGTGGTGGCAATATTTTCCCCAACCTTAAAGGCGGTCAGGTCGGTCATTTTGATATCCAGCTGCCCACCGCCAGATTCCAAATCATCCAACATGTTGTTCAGGCCTTTGACCAGATTCTCCCCGCCGCTTTCCAGGGTGGCACGCAAGACTTCAGGGTTGGTTGCCCAAAAATTGCTGGGCGCGATGGCATCAGTTAGTTGGCGGGTGTAAAACTCAATTTTATGGCGGGTTTTTTCATCCAATCCATCAACTTCTGACATTAACGTGTTGATATACTTACTGGTCAGCAGATAGCTTTGCTTAACAAAATCAAACCAGCTGTTTTCCTCCCACGCATGGTCGCGAAAACGCTTGTCCCCTGGCGGCGGGGCGATAACCGATTCGCCAGGCTCACCAAGGGCTTTTAGCCATGAATTTTGCCACAGCTGATACGCCTCCTGCCCCCAGGCGATTTGTTTTTCCATCAAGCCAACGGGATCCTGCCACAACTGAATACCCGCCTCGGCAAAGGCCTTACCAATGCTGCTAAGGTCGGCCAGTACCAGGCTGGCATCGGAACTGTTGGAACGCCCCAAAGCCTCCCCCATGATTTTTTGCATCCGCATGGTGGCGTTGGTAAAGGCCTCGGCCAGCTCAATCGGATCCAACATTTTGGGATCCTGATCGGGTGAATGGTTGGCGGTGGCGTTGCTGCTGCTCATGACAAAACCTTAAGATAGGGTGGGGCAGGGGGATGGAGGTAAAATTTGATGTTGGCGAAGAAAACCTGGCAATTTTGCTTAGTAAATTTAACCGTCACTTTATTCATAGACCGTTGTATCATCCTTGCCAAGGGTGATGCAAACGGCCAATTTATAGACGCTGTTTAACCATCATCCTAAGCCGCAAGAAAATCTTTCAAAGAATCGCATTGGGTGCTATGCAGGACTAACCATGCTAAATTATCGTGCCAAACGCCCCTATGCATTTTTGTCGCTGACAGCTTTGTTGTCGGCTGGAATTGCCTGTATCCCGCTGATATCGGCTAAGGCGGATGGGGCAGGGTTGTTACCGCTGGATCTAAACAGCGCTAGTATTGCTGAGGGTTTGCCACCCCCGCCGCCGCCCGCACCAGTCCAAGAAACCCCTGCCGATGAACCGCAAGCCAAGCCCGCAACATCAGATGGTACGAATTTGTTATCGTTAGAACTAAATGATGAAAGCATCGCGGCGGGCTTGCCGAAACCAGATCCAGCACCCGCACCAGTTGCGCAGGCTGCTCCCGTCGTTAAAGCCGAGGGGACAGAGAAGTTGCAGCTGGATCTGGATAGC
>VEQJ01000192.1 GCA_018883285.1 Alphaproteobacteria bacterium | reverse complement strand
GCCTTATCCGCTTCCCTGCCCAGGTTTGCGCGGTAGGGTACAGCAGGGAGGGGCAACGGTTGCTGGAGCATTTGGGGTTGCAGGTTGATCCCGCCGCCACCACCGATTGGGGGCGTTTTTACCGCCACAATATGGGCAGCCGTGACCAATTCTTCTGGCCCACCATTCGCCAAACCGGCATCGACCAGCTGATTGAACCGCTGGCTTAAGAGACGGACAACAACTGTTCCCTTAAGTCATATGCCATCATTACCGCTTTTATGGTGCCATATAACAAATAGCTGCCGAATTCCACGTGCTATTGTTTATTCCAACGCTTATCCCAATATTTTGTATAGCTTGCGCCCCTTAGCCAGGGTACAATCTTTCCAGCAATCCTAAGGGGGCGGATGCCCCACGCAACAGACCAAACAAATGACGAAAGGTCGCGGCAATTTGCCTACAAAACCACCCAAATCGGGCAGCAAAAAGCCCAGCAGCAAGCCTAGCAACAAACCTAGCCGTGCAGCCAGGCAGGCACTGCGCGCCAAAACAGTAACCAAAACGATCAACCGACCACCCGCGCAAATCAGCACGGCCGACGCCCTGGCGGCCATTGCGCAGGATGATCAGTGGCTGGACAAACCCGAAGTGCGGAAAGCCCTGAAATTGAAACGATGGCAAGAAAAAAAATTGCGTGATCCCGAAGCGGCGGAGCAGGATGAGGGGTGGTTAAACGCCATGCCCAGCAGCCTGGTCACCTTAGAGGTGGTGGAGGAAAGCGATGATGGGGATCTTTACGGCCTGGCCGACGATCCCGCCTGGAAAAATTTGGGGCGACTGCTGCTGCCCCCCAATCGTCTACCGCTGGCGGTTGGGCAACGGGTGCTGACGCGCCTGCATCGGCAGGAGGATGGGTCGGTGCTGGTGCGGCTGATCCGTATTTTGCCAACCATCACCACTGAAACCGTGGTTGGGGTATTTGAACGCCATCATGACGGCGGGCTGGTCTGGTCAATCAATCGGCGCCAAGCCATTCCCGTGAAGCTGGATCGTCAATGCGTGTTGGAACATAAGTTGGGCGATGGATGGCTGCTGAAGGTGGCGATTACCGCCGCCCCCAATCGCCGTTTGGGTTGGATTCCTGGCAAATTGTTGGCGGTATTGGGTGACACTGAGGCCGCCAACAACATCAGCCTGCTGGCGATTCATCAGCATGACATTCCTGTTGATTTTCCCGCCGATGCGCTGGCGCAGGCGCAGGCGGCCACCGCCCCCACCCTGCCCAAAAATGCCAAACTGCGCCAGGATTTGCGCCATATCCCGCTGGTGACCATTGATGGGGAGGATGCCCGCGACTATGACGATGCCGTCTGGGCGCAGGAGGATGACGATCCCGCCAACCCGGGCGGCTTTAAGGTGATGGTGGCGATTGCCGATGTGGCGCATTATGTGCCCGCCGAATCGCCGTTGGATGTGGCGGCGCGGGCGCGCGGCAACTCGGTCTATTTTCCCGATCGGGTGGTGCCAATGCTGCCTGAGGCGTTGTCGAACCAATGGTGCTCCCTGCTGCCCAACCAAGCGCGCGCCTGTTTGGCGGTGGAAATCACCCTGGATCAGCATGGCCAGAAAATTGGCCATCGCTTTGTGCGCGGCCTGATGCAATCGGTTGCCCGCCTGACCTATAACAAGGTGCAACAGCTGTTGGATGTGTTGGCGCAGGAACAGGAGACGGGGAAAGGATCCGCGGCAAAGTCTGCAAAGACGGCTGCGAAAGCTAAGGAAAGCGCGGCGATAACGGACAGCGATCGCCCGCTGGCGGCCAGCGTGCAAACCGATTTGTCGGAGGCGGAGTTGTTGCAGCTGGTTACGCCTCTATCGGCGGTGTTTGACCGCCTGCTACGGCTGCGTGCCAAGCGCGGCACGCTGAACATTGAACTGCCCGAATATAAGGTGCGCTTTGATGCGGCGGGGCAGATTAGCGCGATTGCCCAAACCACCTCGATGGCCAGTCATAAGCTGATTGAGGAGCTGATGGTGATGGCCAATGTGTGCGCGGCCGAAACCATTCAGGACGCTAAGCTGAACCTGTTGTACCGCATTCACGACCGCCCCGACCCGATGAAGATTGAGCATTTGCAACAAGTGCTGCGGGAAATGGAAATCAGCCTGGGGCACGCCGATGGCCTAACGCAACACAGCCTGAATCAGGCGTTGGCGGCGGTGGCGGGCACAGCGGCCGCGCCGATGGTCAATGAATTGGTGTTGCGGTCGCAATCGCAAGCCGTCTACAGCCCGACCAACATCGGCCATTTCGGCCTGAATCTGGCCAACTATGCCCACTTTACCTCGCCCATCCGCCGCTACTCCGACCTGTTGGTGCACCGCATGCTGCTGCACGCTATTGGGTTGGGGGAGGCGGGCATTGACGATGGCCACAAATGGCCACTGGCCAGGTGGGAGGAGGTGGGGCAACATCTGTCGATCACCGAACGGCGGGCGGCCGCCGCCGAACGCGATGCCTTTCGCCGCTATGCCATAGCCTATCTGGCCGCCCAGGGGCAACAGTTGGTGGAGGGGCGCGTCAATGGCGTAACCCGTGCCGGTTTGTTTATCAGTATTGCGGCCTATGGGGCGGAGGGATTTATGCCCATCAGCCTGCTGCCCCGCGGTTATTGGCGTTTTGATGCGGCGCGGCAATGCCTGACCCAGGGTAGCGGGACGGGTGCCAGCATCCTGGGGCTGGGCGACACCCTGCTGTGTCGGATTGAGGAAATCGACATGCTGACCGGCAATCTGATTCTAAGTTGGCACTACCGCAACCAACCCCCTGGGCGGGAGGATGAGGTGACCAGGCCGCAACGCCCGACTGCCGCTGGAGAAGACGAATCTCGTGGTCGTAAAACCAGCAGCCGCCACCAACGGGCAAAAGATCGGGCGAGAGTTGCAGGCAGCTCAAGAAAAAAAAGGGCGCCACACTCCCCAACAGGGCGGGGCATCTAAGCGGCGTTAAACAAATAGAGTCGTGCATCAGGGTTTTCGCGCCGCCACATCACGTTATCCAGAAAATAGTGATGGATGTTGATGAAAATCCAGCTCATGAACAGGAACAGCGTGTGATGAAAAACGTCTCTATTATAGGGAACAAGCTGGTCAAAATATTGTGGCGCCGCCCAGAACATCCCATAGCCAAGAAT
>VEQJ01000191.1 GCA_018883285.1 Alphaproteobacteria bacterium | reverse complement strand
ACAAAACACCGTTAATAAACAGCCTATTATCTTTTGCTATCCCGCCCCATGAACCCTTTCTGCCCGGCAAAAGAGGCTCTAACCTCTCCCAAACCTTGTCCGATAAATCATGGCGATGGTGAATCGGTATCTTATCCATAACAAAAAATCCTGCTTAAAAATAACAAAACAGGAAACTTATATCACGCTTTTTATCTCGTGACTACACTGTTTAATATTGGTTCACCTGAGAAGCAGCTTAAAGACCTCAAAAAACTGCTAAAAGAACTTTATTAGGTGTCAGCTCCAATTTCTATGCAATCGAAAGCAATTTGCAAGCTATTTTTAAAACAATTCCCTAAACCGCGTATTCCAGCAGGGCGGCGCCGTCGGCTTGTTCCCCCTCCGCGACCGCGGCATCAAAGCTGGCAATCGCCGCCAGGTTCATGATGCCCCGCACCGTCACCGACGCGCTGGCCAGGTGAATCGGCTGCGCCGCGCCCAGCAGGATGGGGCCAATCGGCAAGCCATCCCCCACCACCTTGGTCATGTTATAGGCAATGTTGGCGGCGTCCAAATTGGGGAAGATAAACAAATTGGCGCTGCCCTGCAGGGTGTTTTCGGGGTACAGCCGTTGCCGAATCCCCTCCTGCACCGCGGCATCGGCATGCATTTCCCCCTCAATTTCCAGGGTGGGATCCAACACCCGCACCCGTTGCAACACCTCACGCATTTTTATCGCGCTGGGGCTATCCTCTGTCCCAAAGTTGGAATGGGATAACAGGGCAACCTTTGGCACAATGCCAAAATCGCGCACCCGTTGCGCCGCCATCAGGGTAATTTCGGCCAGCTCAGCCGCGCTGGGATCCTGATTGACATAGGTATCGCACCAGAACCAAAAGCCCTTCGGCAACACCAACACATTCATTGCCGCAAACACATTGGCCTTTGGCATCAGGCCAATGACGTTGCGCACCGCCGATAAATGATCGGGATAGCGGCCGTTAACACCACAAACGGCGGCATCCGATTGCCCCGTTTTGACCAGCAGGCAGGCCAACAGGGTCGGATCGCTGCGTACCGCCTGTTTGGCAATCGCGGGGGATATGCCGCGCCGCGCCATCAGGTGATGATACAGCTGCACCAAATGATCCAACCCCTCATCCTCAGGGTTCACCAGTTGGCAGTCTTTGCCAGGCTTAAAGCGCAGCCCCAGGCTTGCCACCATCCGCTCAAGTACCGCGGGACGGCCAATCAGGATTGGCACCGCCAACCCCTCATCCAAAATGCCCTGCACCGCGCGCAACACCCGTTCATTCTCCCCCTCGGCAAACACCACCCGTTTGGGCTTTTGGCGTGCCTTATCCATCACGGGGCGCATCACCAGGCTGGATCGGAACACAAAGGTGCTGAGCTTTTGTTTATAGGCGGCAAAATCCTCAATCGGGCGGGTGGCAACCCCGCTTTCCATCGCTGCCTTGGCAACAGCGGGCGCCAATTCGGTAATCAACCGTGGGTCAAACGGCTTAGGGATGATATAGTCGGTACCAAAGGTCAGGGTTTGGCCGCTATAGGCATTGGCCACCAGCTCCGACGGCTCCGCCAGCGCCAAATCGGCCAGCGCCTGGACACAGGCAATCTTCATCGCATCGTTAATCTGGGTTGCCCCCACGTCCAACGCCCCACGGAAAATATAGGGGAAACACAACACGTTGTTGACCTGGTTGGGATAATCGCTACGCCCCGTCGCAATAATCGTATCGTCACGCACCGATCGCACCGCATCCGGGCGAATCTCAGGCTCTGGATTGGCCAGCGCCATCACCACCGGTTTGGCGGCCATAGTGGCCACCATCTCTGGCTTTACCACCCCCGCCGCCGACAGCCCCAAAAAGACGTCGGCGTCGATCATCGCCTCACCCAGCGTGCGCATATCGGTGGGGCGGGCATAGCGCCCCTTAAACTCATCCATATGCTCTTCCCGCCCCTCATGCACCACGCCGTTCAAATCGGTCAGGATGATGTTGTCGGGGCGCAGCCCCATGGTGACCAGCATATCGACGCAGGCCAGGGCGGCTGCCCCCGCGCCCGATGTGACCAACCGCACCTCATCAATCTTTTTGTCGACCAGGCGCAGGGCGTTGACCACCGCCGCCGCCACAATAATCGCCGTGCCATGCTGATCGTCATGGAAAACGGGAATCTTCATCCGTTCCTTCAGCAGCCTTTCGACCACAAAACATTCGGGCGCCTTAATGTCTTCCAGATTGATACCGCCAAAGGTCGGCTCCAGCGCGGCAATCACCTCAACCAACTTATGCGGATCCAGCTCATCAACCTCAATATCAAACACATCGATATTGGCGAACTTCTTGAACAGCACCGCCTTACCCTCCATCACCGGCTTAGACGCCAGCGGGCCAATATTGCCCAGCCCCAACACCGCCGTCCCATTGCTGATGACCGCCACCAAATTCCCGCGGGATGTGTAGTCGCTGACGCTGGCAGGATTTTCGACAATCGCTTCACAGGCGGCCGCCACCCCAGGGGAATAGGCCAATGCCAAATCCTTTTGGTTAACCAACGGCTTGGTGGCGACAATCGCCAGTTTGCCGGGGGTTGGGAATTGGTGATAATCCAAAGCCTTTTGTTGAAAGTTTTTGTCCATAGTGGGATGCCTAACAGTTTGAAAAAGGGGAAGAGAACAGAGAAAATGGAGAGAATTGTTGACGATCGACTGATGACAGCCTGGCAAGTCATCCATGCCGCATCACAACATAGCGGGCAAGATTAAACCAGTGCTGCCCCCTCCTCACTGGCGGGGGCAATATCCTCCTCAGCGCTCAGGATCATTTGGTGGTGGCCAGCCCCGCTGGGAATCATCGGATAGCAATTTTCGCGCTGATCCACGCACACATCGACCAACACGGGGCCGTGGGTGGCGATCATCTCATCAATCACCCCATCCAAATCCTCAACGCTGTGCGCCCGCAGGCCAACCATGCCATAAGCCTGTGCCAATTTGACAAAATCGGGCAGGGAATCGCTGTAGCTATGGGCATAACGGCCACCGAACATCAGCTCCTGCCACTGCCGCACCATCCCCATCCATTGGTTGTTCAGGATGAAAATTTTGACGGGCAGCTGGTACTGCATGGCGGTCGACAGCTCCTGAATGTTCATCTGGATGGAGGCCTCGCCAGCGATATCG
>VEQJ01000009.1 GCA_018883285.1 Alphaproteobacteria bacterium | reverse complement strand
ATGCTATGGTTGCTAGCGACATCAGGAAACCATCAAGATTGAAAACAAAAAACACATCCCGCTTTATCACATCTGCTCTACTTGCAACCTTATTGCTGACCGCCTGCGGTAAGGAGGAGGCTCCGCCCCCACCCCCACCGCCATCCGAAAGCTCGGTTGATGATCTGCTTCGCAATCTGCAGCAAGCGCCGCCGCCGCCTTCTGAACCATCCCGACTGACTGCTAACCCAGCTGCCGTGGAGTTCAGTTTTGCCGAGGTTGGTGCAACCGTTCCGCCACAAACCGCCAGCGTTACAATTATCAACGATGGGGAGCAGGATTTGAATATCAGCAGCATTAAATTGGCGGGAACCGCTAATGTTTTTACTTTGGGGGGATCCTGCCGCGCTGGATTTAACGTTACCAAAACTCAATCCTGTGATGTTGCCATTACCTTTGCCCCAACGGTGGCACAACCCTATTCGGCGGATTTGGTGATAACCTATAGCGGTGATGAAAGCCCCCTATTTATCGCCCTTAATGCCCTACCCAGCCTGCCCCCCGTGGCGGTTGCCCCCCCGCAACCCATCAATATGGGGCCAGACCCCTTAGCCATTAATGCCCAACGGGTAGCGCAGGCGCGCAGTGAATCAAAACTGTTAACCATGCCTGCCGCCCCATCGGTGGCGGGCGTCGGCGGCATTCGATCCCTTGACCCCAGTTATGAAGCCCTTGGCTTTGGTGCCAGCATTTCATCCCTGCCCGTTGATCGCTCCCGGATGATTACCGCCGATCGCTACATCCCCGCTGTGTTGGAAAACAGCATCAGCACCTCCATCCCCACGGGGCGCGCGATTTCCGTCATCGAAAACCATGTGTATAGCAGCGATAATCGTTTTATCCTGATTCCGGCGGGCACGCGCGTGGTAGGCGAATACGCAGGCCCCAGCAGCCAGGGTGAGGGACGTTTGCAGGTGAACTGGACGCGAATGATTCGCCCCGACGGATCCAACCTACGCATTGGTTTTGCATCAGCCGATGTCAGCGGCCAAAGCGGTATTCCTGGTTATGTTGACAACCGTTTGTGGGATAAATACGGGGTTCCCCTGTTGCTTAGTGCGATTAATGCCGCCTTTGTTTACGCCGCCGCCCCGACCAGCACGGTTACCTCCTCAAGCACCACGGGCACCACCACCACCCAAACCCTAACCCCAGGTGACTTGGCCTTTCAGCAGTTTTCCAGCGATCTGTCCTCGCTGGTCAATCAAATTATCCAGAATAACGTTGATTTGCGCCCGATCGTGACCGTACCTGGCGGCACAAGGCTGTTGATTATCCCGACCCAAGATTTGGTGATGAAAACGCCGCAGCTGTTAACCGCTGATGGTACCGAAGTGCCCTTTGATGTCGCGGAGGCACGCCGTCGCCTGCTACTGGGCAACAATATCTCGGCCAATAAGCCGCTCCCCTTGCAGGTGCGTCAGCCCAAAATTGGCGACAACACTGATATGACGGGCAATGCAATGGATGGAATATCGAGTGGTGCCCTGAACGATTTGCCGGGATCAAGCGATTTAGGCCTTGGCGCACCGTTATCCCTGGGCACGGGCGTGCCCAGGGCGGCTACACCTGCGCCAGGAACCTTGGGCACCTTGGTCATTTCTGGTGCCCCCCTGCCCCCCGCTAATCCAGCGCCCGCTAATCCCACGATGCTATCACCTGCCCAACCAACCGTTATCGACAGCACGGGTGGTGGTGCTCCAAACCCGAATACATCCGCCCCCGCCCCGTCGGTTGGGGCAGCGGTGCCCCCCTCCCAAGCTGGCCAGCCAACCTCCTTACTGCCATAACGCCTTAAACCCATTGGTGTTTTTGCAGCTATTCTTGTTACGGCTTGCCTCCATTTTCATGGCCTTGTCATGATTTTACCCTTATAGTTAATACAAATGAGGAGATTGCGATGTCCGTTGAATTAACCAGCAGTGGTCTTGATAATGAGCTGCTAAACCGCTGCCTTGCTCCATTCCGCGAGTTTTACGACGCCGACGGGGTTGAGGAGGTGGCGGTTAATCAGCCTGGCGAAATCTGGGTCAAAATGGTCGGCGGCAGCGGCACCTGGGTTCGCAAGGAAGCGCCCGAATTAACCTTTAAGCTGATCATGTCGGCCTGCCGAATGTTTGCGAACATTACCGAGCAGGATTTTGATCGCGAAAAAATTCCGATTCTGGCCGGCACTCTGCCTGGCGGTCACCGATTCCAGGCGGTGGTGGGCACCAATGTGCGTTATGATATTGGCCATACCCAGGGGGTTGCGATCTGTATCCGACGCTATCACCAGGGCAAGAAAATGTCGCTGTCGTCCTTTAAGTTGGAACCGGGCAAGGCGTTGACTGGCCATGCGGTCGGTGGCGTTGGCCATCATCGCTACAGCGAATTTGCCTATGATGATCTGATTGCCACGGTTGATCATGGTGAGGCGGTGTTAATCTCTGGGGCGACCTCTACCGGTAAAACCACCTTTCTGAACGCTCTCATTAACTACATACCTCTAGATCGTCGCGTCATCACGGTTGAGGATGCGCGGGAGGTGTTGGTTCCCCACCAGAATCACGTTCATTTCGTGGTGTCACGCACCGGATCCACCAACCAAGTTGGCTATGCCCATATTTTGGATTCGGTCGTGCGTCTGACCCCCGATGTGATTATTTGTGGTGAGATTTCCATCACCAACGCCAAAAGCATTTACCGCCTGATGACCACGGGGCACGCCAACTTTATGGCCACCATTCACGCCGAAACCCCCGAAATGGCGCTGCGGGCGTTTTGGCAGAACCTAACCCAAACCGACCCACATTTGGATGCCAAGGCCGCCATTGAAATTATCTCACGCACCTTTGGTCGTATCGTGCAGATTGACCGTTCCACTGGTGAAAGGCTGGTCACCAATGTTGATATTCCGCAATTGATGGAACGGGTCGCTCAAACCACCGTGGTTGATTCCCTAGCTGAAGGGGGCACCGATAATTGGGAGGATAATCTGCCCACCATGGACAGCCTGACCCCTGAGCCATCCTTGGCGTTGCCCCCAACACCCGCATAAGATTTCATAGGTAGGCACCATGTCACTGCGCGAAGAACAAAAGGCAATGCGATGGGCCATCGGTAGTGGCCTACTTGGGATCCTGATCGCGGTTATGTTGCTACCGATACCCTATATGACCAGTCAAATTGGCCGTGTAGGGTTCAGCAAGCCCACCATGGACTGGGCCTATAACACCTATCTCAAAACCTATATAAGCGATAGCCAAAGCCGTGCCGTTTGGCGACAGCGCACCAGTGAATGGATACGCGACTATCGCCGCACCAATGTTTTGCTGCTGCCCCCCGCCTATGTCATCCCCATCGGCGGCTTTGCCCTGACCCTAATTTTGGGGATCGCGCTATGCCCCCATCGATGGGCCAATACCAAAATGGGGAGTGCTCGGATTGCCGATGAAAAAGATATAAAGGGAATGGGACTATGGGACGGCTGGATTATCGTACTGGGCAAGTTTAAAAAACGCCTCGTCAAACTACCAGAAACCCTGTCGGTTTTGTGCGTTGCGCCGCCTGGAACGGGGAAAACGGTTGGGGTGGTGGTGCCGACCATTTTGACCTGTGATACGGTATCGATGATCGTCAATGATGTGAAGCCTGAGCTGGCCGACATCACCAGCGGCTATCGCCAGAAGCACAGCATTTGTATCCGCTTGGAATGGGCGGCCGAGGATGATTTTGAACGGGGCATTCTGTACCCACGCTGGAACTGCCTGTCGCCCTTGGCCATGCCTGATCCAGGGCCACAGCGGGATTTGTACATCGACACCCTGGTGACCATTTTGGTGCCGGATCCTGAGGGGCAGGCCGATCCGCACTGGTCGAAAAAAGGGCGCGCCGCGCTGGCTGGCCTAATCCACTTTATCACCGCCAAATGTGAAATGGGTCACTATGAGGGGTTGCCGCTGCAATGGCATGGGGAGGAGGCCAGCATCCCCCTGTTGCTGGACTGGATTACAGAGGCGCAACTGTCCGCGGGGGAGGAGGTGGAAAGAATGAAGGCCACCAACCCCAGTGCCGCCCTGTTTGCCGACCCCGTCCGCAGCTTTTTGGTTAATGCGGTTAATGAGGCGCGCAAATACAACTATTCGCACCGCGCGGTGATGGAGCTAACCCAACTGGCCAACACTCCGGATAAGGAGCGCGGATCGATTCTGTCGACCATGGACAGCGGTATGATCATCTTTAAAAACTCCGCCGTTCGTGCCCGCACCGTCAAAAGCGATTTTTCCTTTAAGGATATTCGCGGCATGCGCGACCCCGAAACAGGTGAGATATTGCCCGTCACCGTCTATATATGCGTGAACCAACAGGATGCGGGCGCGTTGGGGGTTATCACAGGCCTATTCGTTGAGGCGTTATCAATGTGGCTGATCGCCCACAAACCGGACAGCAGCACAAGAGGTGGTGACAAGGTTGGCCCCTGCCCCGTGCTGTTCGTGTTGGATGAGTTTCCCCAGATGCCCAAGCTGAAGGCCTTGATTGATGGACCCGCGGTTGGGCGGGGACAAAGGGTCAGCTATTTGATGATTGGCCAGGATTTGCAGCAGATTGCCACCACCTATAGCGATAAGGAGGTGGAAACGGTAATTTCTACCACCGCCGCCAAAATCATCCTGCCCCTCAACAACGAACAAACCGCCGAACGGTTTAGCAAAATGATCGGATCAACTACTAATGAAGAAGTAAGCTCCAGTCGCAATGAAGGGATGGGCAAGGATATCAACCCCTTCCAAAAAAACGTCAGCCGATCGTTAAAATCCGACGATTTGTTGGGAACCACAGATTTTATGACCATGCCCAAAGGCACGCATTATGTGCTGTATCAGCAACATATGAAAACCCCCCTTCAATGCGATACCCCGTTTTACTTTAAGGATCCCGTGTTGAAACATTTGGTCAACCCCGCCAATGGGGGCAAATACCCCCCTGCGCCACCCATGCCCGCCTGGATGACCAAAAAACGCCTGATTGAGGAGGCACAACGGCAGCAGCGCATGGCCACCCTGCAGGCAGCCTTGGCCAACAAAACCTTAGAGGCCAGCGTTAGTAGTGCAGCGGGCGGCCAAACGTCACCATCAAGCGCGGGTAGCGGCCAGACTTCGGCCATGACCACCACCAAACGCCCATCCGCCCTCGGCGCTGCTTAACGGTTGTCTTGTGTGGATTATATCGATGGGTAAGCCGTGCGGGCAGATATTGGTAAGCTTGCTGTATAGGCGCGATGGTGATGGGGCTTAGCAGAAGTCATCCGCCATCTTTACCACACACGCAGCACTAAATTGGTGTGCTAACTGATCAAGATTAATCTATTGAGCGGGCGCTGCTGGTGCCGACGCGGCAGCCGCAACCGGGGCGGGGGTTAGGCTATCCAAATTGTCATCGACAATGGTTGGCCGCTTACGAATGGCCGAAATCTCAGCGTTAAAGGGTTTACCGCCTGTGCATTCAACGCCAACACAGAAACTGTTGAGTGTCCAACGTGAATCAGGAAAGATAGCACTGGCATCCAACAGCGTGCTGGTCCACAAATAAAAATCCTCCTCGGCTGGCGCCGAAATATTAAGCCCCGATCCAGAAACCGCAATAACCATGGTCGGGTAACGCGCCTTAAGCTGATCAGCGGCCCTTTGATACTCCTCACTGCCCAGTGGTGTTTCGGTAATATTAACCGACGACAATTTGGCCGATTGCACCAAATTGTTTTTGACGGTTGCGGTCTGCAGCTTATAGCCCTGATTCACCGCACCAGCCACCAACCCCAGGGCGACTAACCAAACCAGCAGGACTACCAGCACCGCACCAGTTTTTCCAAGCAATTCAAAAAATTTCATCGCAACTATTTCTTCTGGCTAGAATCAAACTTAACAACAATAACGGGCTTATCAGGGGGATTGGTTACCTCTGGCTTGTCCCCTAGCCTTTCAATCACGTCGGCCGTAACATAGGTCGGCAGCTCAATCGACCATTTTTTAACCTTGCTGGCATCAACCTGATAAAGATTGATAAAGCCTTCAATAATACCAACCTTGCTAACAAAAGTTTGGATCTCACTCAGGCTGCGATGCAATGGATGGATTGCAAAATCGCTGAAGTCCTTGACCAGCCCACTAACCTGATCCCGCGCCTTTTGCCGATTTTGGGCAATATCCTGCTCCATACTGGCAGTTTGGCTGGCCAGAATCATCCACAAACAAGCAGCAATTATTGCCACGACAGCCCCAGCCAGCGTTGCCCAAAAGCTGGCGCGATTAACACGCTTCATTTCGCCAACATAGTACCCCTCCCAAGGCAGAGCCAATGCATTATCCGCTGCATAAATATCAACGCCATAGCGCGCCACAAAAGCCTCAGCCGATTGGCGATCTCCGACAAAACTGTACAGATTAACGCCACGACGGATCACAACCGCAAAACCAGTCTCAGAGGGGGCAATATAGGCGCCATCCCCCCGATGTCCCTTTGTTCCTGGTAAAGCCGCCGCCATCGGCGTTATCGATTCGGCATGCCCAGCAAACAGATAGGATGGCGCCGCAATATAATAGGCATACTGACCTTCCACTGTATAAATCAGCTGCACTTGCTCCGTATCCAGTGCCACACTGGCATGATGGTAAACGACGTCACGTGGGTTGCCACCACCCAGAGGCACTGCACCTGCCAGCAAATTGTCTGGCGTATAAATTTCAAGATTTAACATCGGATTATCCCCTAACCACTACTCATACTGCTCATTGAGGCATTAAGACCACTCCCCTGGGCAGCAACCACATAAATCACGTTACCAACGGATGCGACGGTGTACAAGATTGTGCCGACCACCGCACCCGAAACCACCTTGCGCAAGTTACGCCGCGCCGCCTCTGTCCGCTCTGCCGCAATATTCAAAATAACCTTGGCCAACTGTTCACTATTTTGGTGTGCGGCAATCTGCAACATTTCTGCGCGACCCAGCCGATCGGATCGCATGGCATGATCAATTGTATCACCACGCCGAATATTATCATAAACCCCCTGCCAATAGGCACGAATTTCACCCAGACCAGAGGAATCGATGGCCACCTTCACCGCTTCGGAAAACTGCACGTGACCTTTCAACATTCTACCCACTACATAAAAAGTCTCGCCAAAACCTGTATTGGCCATTAATCGGTGCAGAAATCCAATTTTTCTAAGCAAAATGCTGCCTATGTGTCTTTCTCGCCGCCCAAAAAACAAATAAGAAAAGCTAATAATAGCAAAGAAAATAATAACAAGAACAGCTATCCCTAGCAGCGTTGAGTTAATAATATAGGCAATATCTAATGCATGATTAAATTTTTCTACTTCAGCAGGATTTTTGCTGGAAATGCCATTTTCTCTCAACCAGGGCAATGCCGTCCATTGCACCCCAACCACGGCGCTTAACCCTGTGCTAATATCAAACCAAAGCCAGCCGACCGCCGCCAACAGAATTTTCCAGGTTTTTCCGCGCTCCTCCATATTTTCGATGGCGGAGTTGATGACCTCACGAATCGATCCGACCACTTCCCCTGCGGAAAGAATCGCCAGGGTGCCGCGGTCAAACATCTCAATGGCTTGAATTGCTTCCAAAAAGCTACCGCCACGATTTAAAACTTCCATCGCGGGCTCAAGGCTTCGCCGTTTCGAAGGATTGGTTTCACCCTGAATCACCAACGCAAGGCTGCGCCCTGGCGATATTCCTGCCCCCATCTGAAAGGAGACAGAACGCAAAAATCCAACCTTATAGGCGGTGCCAAAAAATTCGCGGTTATACCATTTTTGCTTGCGCTGATTGATACTAACAACCGTCCCGCCTAACTTGCGAATCTCGCGTCGAACCGCTGGTGCGTCTGGCAGAAAAAAATCCTGCACAACTTTGCGAAAGCCTTTTTTGCTGGGCATCATGTAGGTAACAGTGAAAAAGATACTCATCCTGCCCCCTATGCCAAGGCTTCGGTAGCGGCCAAGGCTATTTCAGGATCGACCACCCCGCGTCGCAGCAGTGCCGCGGCCGTATCCGCTCTGCGCTGGAAAACAACCTTTTCATGACGTGCCACATCTGATAATCGACCATCCAACAGCGCAGCGGAAATTGATAGGCGCGCATCGGGATCAACGGGGAGAAACAGGGTTTCTGCCAACAACACGCGGCCTAAATGCCCTGTAAAACGGCAATCTGGGCAACCCTCTGGATTGGCAACCATCAAGGTTTCATAAGGTTCTATGTGGAAAATTGAGAAATCACGATCAAATTTGCTTTCAGCCTCTTGCATCGTCATGGGCAGTCCGCATGATTTGCAGACCCTTTTAACCAAGCGCTGATTGACAATTGCCCACAAATAGTTGGCTAGGACGTAAATGCCACTATGGCGGTATTCTGGCGCAAACATTCCCATCACCCGCTCAATCGATTGCAGGGCATCGGCGGCATGCACGGTGGTTAACACAAAGTGCCCCGATTCGGCAGAGCGCAAGGCTGTCTCGGCGGTAATACCGTCACGCAATTCCCCAATTACCAAAATATCTGGGTCATGACGCAGCTGAGAACGCAAAATGCTGGCAAAACTGGCACCAGCCTCGGCATTCACCTGAGCCTGACGAACAAACGGCACGCGATACTCAACGGGATCTTCTGCGGTCATCACATTTAGGCGATAACGATCCAGCTGGCGAATAATGGCATACAGTGTCGTACTTTTCCCCGAACCTGTTGGCCCACTCAGCAGCACCACACCACCAATTTTGTTGCGAATACCGACCAAGCTTTTCATGCGCTTTAACAACATCGGACTGTCTTGGAACAAATCGTCTAGTGTTTTTAACGAATTGGGATCCAACAACCGCATGGTAAGGGTTTCGCCACCATCTATCGGCAGGGAGGCCACCCGAACATCAATTTTACGGCTTTCATAATGAAAAAAGCTACGCCCATCCTGCGGTCGACGAACATCGGAAAAGTCCATGCCAGCCATGTCTTTTAAGCGAGTGACAACGCGGCGAACCGCCTCAACCGACAGAATGTATCGATAGCGCAAATCGCCATCGATACGAAAAGATATCCAACATGAGGCCAGATCCTCAACCGCATCGATATGGATGTCGGATGATCGTGATTGAACAGCATCAACAAAAAGGTCATTAATGACTTGCTTAAGGTTTTGACCATCATCGGGATTGGCATTGAGGCGTTCAATTTTTCGATTCATCGAATCAAAATCAACCAATCCATCGGCATTGATTCTTTCCAGAACCTCACGCTTATCGACGGGATCAATGGCAATACTGTTCACCCTCAGCTTTTCCAGCTTAGCGGCATGAATGATCTCGTCAACTTCCTGGCTTTGCAATGGCCTTAGGGACGCAACATACAAAACCCCATCTTCCAGTTTTACCGGAACAAAACCTAAACGCCGACACAGAGCGGGCTTAAGGTAACGTCGCAACGCTTCGCTATCCTGATCATGCCCATGATGATCATCAAGTCGAACAGCGCCACGTTTAGAGGCCAAAGCCTGATTGATATCGTTGCGTGTAACAAAACCGTTTACAATCAAAAGATCCTCAACGGTTGAACGAACCCCCACAATCTGCAATCTCTGCAATTGCCTCTGAGCTATAGCAATTTGATCTTGATTGATAAGCCCCCTTTTTAACAAATGATCTATCGTCTCACTGTTGATGGCTTCGGAGACGTTAAAATGTTGTAATGCTTGGGATGCGGTTTCTGGCATTAGCCTACCTGCCTATTTCGATGAACCGGTAGCGCTGGACGAATCCTTTTTCTCAGCTTTGGCACTGCCCAGTGAAATAATGAGCACATCATCAAAGCTATCCTTTGACTTTTCCGTACCAAGTTTAACGCGTGAAGGTTCGACGGTTGTGCGGTATTTAATACCATCCAGATACAAATCATCACCACTTTTTACCGAATACACTCGTTCCTCAGTGCGCAGCAAAGCTTGGTTCCCAACAATACCAACAACCTCTAGCTCCTCAAAAAGTTTTTCTGATGGATTACTGGTTCCTGGTTGATTGGTTGACCCCACACTGGCAATAGGTGGGGGCGGCAAAACAGCCTTAGCGCGCGCAAACTGCGCCGATGCAGGGCTACTGGCAAATGCTACAGCTGTAAGAGCAAGAAGAGGCAAACAAAATTTGGTCACAGCGAATCTCCTATCAATTGCCTACACGATTCATTAATCCAACCATACCATCTAAAGAGTTACGAATTGGTGGCGATGCGGCAAGGGCTGCGGGCATTGTATCTTGAGGGGCATTATTACTTGGCATTAACGGCTGCGGATTAACCTTGGCTTCTTGCTGTGCTATTTCACCTTCTTTTGATGGCAAAGGATTCGTCAAAGTCCCCAGCGACTGAACCTCCGCCGCACTGACGCTTGGACGATTGGCAGGGCGCGCTAGCTCATACGGGGATGATTCAGAACTTTTGTAACCTGGCATGACTCCACCAGCTTGCAACATCTTGCTACGCGGAACAAAACGAATCACCCGGGGTCGCATAACAATGACCAGCTCAGAACGTGTTGTTGATCCCGCACGATAGGTTTGTGCGGATAGACCACTAATTTCTGGAGTTCCTGTACTGTTTGTTGAATCCTTGCTTTGCTGAATACCAGCAAGCAGGATGGTATCACCCGGCCTTACCCGCACCGAGGTTTCCAAGAAACGATCGTTGGTCTGCGGCAATCTAAGTGTCGTGGCGTTAGAGGTATCCCCAGAAGAGAACGTATCCAAACTGGTCAAATTGGTTAGATCAATTTTAATTGCGGTGAAGATTGTGTCCTCCTCAAAATCTCCAGCAATATCAACCTTTAAACCGAGATCAAGTTTGTCCGTCGTAACGGTAACGGTTGGATTAGCGGTGGTACCAGTGGTTGTTGTGGTGGCCGCAGTGGTTTGAGTTTGTGAAATATAACGCAGGGTATTACCAACTCGAAAACTTGAATTGGTGCCAGAAATTACCGAAATCGTCGGCTTTGAAAGAGTTTCAACACTGCCCTGCGTCTGCAGGAAGTTGGTTAACATGTTGATATTAAATTTGCTGGACGTGTAGGTTGCGCCCAGTGAATAGGCCGCTGTGTTACCTACTGTTCCAGCCTGATTGGCACTGTTGAACCTTAGGTTAAGCCAATTTGGGAACTTACTGTTGGTTGCGTCTGCAAAATTGATGCCCAATGCCGAATCATCGTTCAGGGTCACTTCAAAGAAATAGGATTCATAAACCAGCATAGAGCGTGTTTCACGCACCTTTTGCAAATAAGTTCTAACATCATCGTAAACTTCACGGGAAGCTGAGAAGTTGATGCTGCGGCTGAAGTTGTCTAGATTAACATCGGTGGCACCCATACCCTTAATAACCGTTGCCACATCCGAGAATGAAGATTGAATCGGCGGCAAGCTTACCGAAAAGCGGCGGGATCCCTTGACTTTCAGCACACCATTTTCATAGGCATAAAACACGCCGCCGATATGGCTGATTTTGTCCAGAACCGATTCCAGGCTGCCCGAAAGGTTAACCGCGTTAACGATGCGATCATTGGTACCAACGTCAAAAATCACAGGAATTTTTTTATCCTGCAACAACAGACGCAGCGCATCCGATGACCGCATTTCATAAGCGTTGAAACCTTCAATTCTGGTCGATGGCAAGCTTTCAGATTTTTCCAAGGATTGCGGCACAAAGACTGTATCGCTAATTGGTACATCCAAGATGGACGGATCATCCTCTTTAGATAACATCTGATCCTTTTCAGGAAGTTTAGGCTTAGAGGCCGAAGCAACGTCCGCCTTAATAGATGGACGCGGAAAGGCACAGGCCGCGGTTTGGCTTAGAATCAGCAAACCGACCAAAAGTTTTTTCATCATTGTTGGCATTCCAAAGAAAACATTTGTTAACTCTAACCCGTAAAATCCTAAAGTAAACAATTAAATGTCAAGCGATCGTTAATGCTAGTAGCCCGATCCTATTTGCAACTGGCTGGGCAAACCAGGCACGCCAGGAACCTGCGCCTCGGCCGGATCATAGTTGTAATTTTTTTTGACAAATTGGGGACGAGGCACGTCCGATCGGAAAATACATAGGGTGCGATCGCCGTTTTTCATGGTGAAATCGCCGACCGCCTCGGCCACCAACACATTGCCCTTAACCCCTGCAGTACGGGTATTGACCATACTGTCTACCCCATCAACCACCCGATAAACCACAGGCCGACGCACCAAATCAGCCTTTTCGCCGAAATCAAAATAGGTCCAGATGCCGTCATGGAACACACGCATCGGCGCAATTTCCGCATCCGCCGCGGTTGGGGCAAAAATCTTCATGTTGAATTGCAAATTTTCAGGTCGAAAGGCGATTTCGCGGATGTAATCGGGGGGAATAATCCCCGCCGACAAGGCCATCCCTGAGTTTAGCCCATGCTTATCCAACCAGCTGTCACCAACACCCCCACCTGTGCCAGGTGAAAGACTTGCCCCACCACCCGATGAACCGCCACTGGGCGCTGCACCACCAGAAAGCCCCCCTGCAGCACCACCAGCAGCGGCGGCACCTGCAGATACTGGCGCCGATGACCCATAACCAGCATCACCGCCACTCGTCCGAACCCCTGCTGGCGCATTGGCATAAACATACACGGCAAAATCGGAAATTTGGTCGGAGTTAAAGCCTTCGGATCGCACATAAAAGCTGTAAAGATTCCCCGATAGTCCCAAGGCCGTTACATTGGTATCAGCGCCTGGATAAACAGGGCGTAGCGCGATGATATTGGGGCGAACCCGTTGCAACTCAAAAGCCACCTGATCACCAACCACAATGTCTGAAATCCGCTCCCACTCAGGAAAATATAAGGTGGTGGCCATATATTCACGGGTACGAACCGCCATCACAAAATCAGGCCGCCAGGTATAGCGCATTACCCCAGGAGCCGTTTGCCCTGAGGCAGAATAGGGGGCATCCCAAGCCCGTTGCAGCGCGCCCAGCGGCATACTGCCCGAACGCTCCATAATGGGGAACTGCCCCTGCGCCTGCTGCTGCAACTCACCACTCCCACGATTATCCAATACAGGTGGTGCCATGGTGGCACCCTGGGGAGGCGCTGGTGGCAGAGATGGAGGCGGGGCAGCGACTTGCGCTGATGACGGTCTGTTCGGCAAAGGCGGCGGTGGCGGCAACTGTTGCGCCCAACCATTGCTGACAGAACCCAACAACAACAAACACAGGATAACAGGCAATAGCCAACCATGCTTTTTCCTGGGCAACATTGGCGCTGAAAGTCTTAGCATCTATTCCCCTATTGCCTTCTCGACAGGCTGTATTGTTGAACCGTGAAGCCCAAAGGATTAACGAATCTGTTGCTAAAGTCAACCTGACCAGGCACAAAGGCAATGCGCATGGTGGCCACCAAATCACTGGTCAAAATTTCGTTGCCGCTACGATCAAAATCATGAGCGGTAAATTCGATCTGATAATATCCCTCAGACAATTTGTTCACCCGTTTAACATCAACCGTGCGGGTAGCCCCCTTGCTGCGCGCCTCAGCAAACTTTACCAAATCATTGCGCACGAAATAGTCATATTGCCCCGGATCGGTGCGGCTTTGCAAAAAGCCTTTATAGCGGGCGAGCGTTTCCTTTTCATCAGGAATAATCTCATGCAACATTTTGACATATTCCCGAATCAAAAATTCGGTCATGACATCAAAACCTTGAGCTGCACGGGCAAAGGGCTCTATCCTTACCACTTGCTGATCTTTGGGGCTAAAATTCACCAAAAAGGGCTCAACCCGCTTCAACGGGGTAATCGCCACCAACGCACCGGCCAGCATCAAATTTAAGGCCAGGCTGACATACATGCCGATAGCAAAGGCACGCGCCGTCCAAAGATAGCGACGCCCCTCCAACGCAGTAACCTGAAACTCGGCAGGGTATCGTCCTATAT
>VEQJ01000190.1 GCA_018883285.1 Alphaproteobacteria bacterium | reverse complement strand
GGCGAAACCCTGGGCTATCCGATTGCCGAAAACAAACACCAGAATCAGATTTTGGTGGAAACGATTGCGCCCGCCCGCATCCTGCCCAAACTGGCTGAGGAGGCGTTTCAGATGGCCGAACAGATTGCCAGCGCCACCGACCTGGTGGGCATTCTGGCGGTTGAGATGTTTGTGACCCTGGACGGTCGCCTGTTGGTGAACGAGCTGGCGCCCCGCCCGCACAACTCTGGCCATTGGACGCTGGATGCCTGCACCACCAGCCAGTTTGAACAGCTGGTACGGGCGATTTGCGGCCTACCCCTGGGGGAGGTGCGGGTGCATTCGCGCGCCATCATGCGCAACCTTATCGGCGTGGGGGAGGAGCGGTGGCAACATCTGTTCTTTGAAAAAGATGCCAAGGTCTATCTGTATGGCAAAAGTGAGGTTTTGCCCGACCGCAAAATGGGGCATGTGACCTGGCTTTCCCCGTTGGAGGAGGAGTTGGTGATTACCAGTGTCGATCATCACAACCCGCCGCCTGTCGCCAACCCTAGCGTTGCCAGCCCCGTTGCCAACGTTCTGCCAGGTTCCCTGCCCAACCCTAGCGCATCCAACGTCACCCCCTTTATTAAGCGTGTTTAGCGCGCTACCTACTGGCGATCCGTCTAAGACAATGGATGGGCGATGGTGTAACGACAATTCCTAGCCCAACATTAGACTTATGTCTTTCAACAAGCGGTACAGGGTAAATGGCTGTGTTGCAAAGGGTTCAAAGCCAAGATGTTCATAGAAACGCTTGGCCTGTTCATCCTTTGCATGCACGGCCATCGCCCGCACCCCGATAATTTCAGATGCCTGAAGCACGCGCCGCACCGCATCCACGACCAGGGCGGCCCCTAAACCCCTGCCTTGCCAACTTTGATCCACGGCCAACCGTGCCAGCAGGATGATTGGGACGGGATGACGCGGCGTTTCCTTGACCAACCGTTCTGGCGCATCATCATAAACAATTTCACCCACCACCAGGCTATAATAGCCAATCACGCGGTTATCATTCAGGGCAACATAGGTCTGGGCGACGTTGGCACGTTGGCTTTGCAGGGCGTAAAGGCTGATATAGCGATCAAGCGGCGCCGACCCGCTTTCAAATCCAGACACATCATGGGTTAGGACGAGCTTGGCAACCCTTGGTTTATCCCTGTTCACCAGCATGCCTAATCAAGAATAGTCGGTTCGTTGAGCAGTCGCTCCATCCGTGGATGCCGCCGTGGTGGGGCATCCAACGCCGCCATCAGGGTTGTCCATTGTGCGGCGTTTAACCCAATACGATTGCGCTCAGCCAACACTTCGCTGGCCGCACTAAGGGCGGTATTGATAACAAACTGGCTGATTGTGGTGTGACGTTCACGTGCCGCCTCCTGCAACATATATTTGGCATCAGGCGTAAGGCGAATATCAATTTTTTCGGATTTAATCGGCGGTTGTGGTTGCATAACAATTCTCCATTCTTATGCCCATCATAACAAATGTCATGACAAAGTCAAGACAAATGCTTGGTGGCCAAAGACTGTCCAAATAGGGCAAGAAATCCGCCATCCCCCTATCTCTACACTTGCATCTGGGGGCTAAGGCGTGCTAAATTCCTTATTAGGATAGTCAACAATTAATGGGGGAGGGCACCGTCATGGCCTATAGCAAGGACGTGATTGACCACTACGAAAATCCGCGCAACGTTGGATCGTTGCCAAAGGACGATAGCAATGTCGGTACTGGCCTGGTGGGCGCGCCGGCCTGTGGCGATGTGATGAAGCTGCAAATTCGGGTCGATGACCAGGGCGTGATTGCCGATGCCAAATTTAAGACGTTCGGCTGTTTGTCGGCGATCGCCTCATCATCGCTGGCCACCGAATGGCTTAAGGGCAAACGGTTGGATGAAGCGAAACAGATTAAAAACAGCCAGATTGCTGAGCATTTGGCCTTACCACCCGTCAAAATTCACTGTTCCATCTTGGCTGAGGATGCGATTAAGGCGGCGATTGCCGATTATGAGCATAAGGCGGATTCCGCCAACCCGCAAAGCCATGGGGGGCAGGTGGTGGGCGCGCCATCAACCGATGCTAAGCCATCGGCGGCTGTCGCCTAAGTATTGGTGGTTTTTCGTAAGGAATCGGGCAAATGGCCAACGCCTGTGACAGCGGGTTAGAGACAGTTGGGGCAGGCAGAGCAACGCTGCCCCCGCCGCCCGCTGCCGCTGTGCAGGCTGCCCAAAGGCCTGGCCGCCCATCGCCACTAACCGTTACCCCCGCCGCCATCGAACGGGTGCAGCAGCTGTTGGCCAGCCGTGGTAAGCCCAGCGCGGGGGTGCGCATCGGCATCCGCACCCGTGGGTGCAGCGGTATGGCCTATACCCTGGAATTCGCGGATCAGGCGCACCCCATGGATGAGGTGGTGGCGGTCACCACTGCCGATGGTCAGCCCTTAACGATTCTGATTGACCCAAAGGCGGTGTTGTTCCTGCTGGGTACCGAGATGGATTTTGTTGAAAGCGCCCTGGAATCGGGTTTTACCTTTCGCAACCCCAATGAAAAGGGGCGCTGTGGATGCGGCGAAAGCTTTCATGTTTAGCCTGTATCGTTAGCATGACCATCCAACCCCGCATCGCCCGTCTGACAGCCCCACATCGCAGGGTGTCATGACCGCCTGTTGGCATTGTTGGGCGGGCGGGGTGACGGCGGCGCAGGCGGTGTGTGCGGCCTGTCACGCGGTGCAGCCGCCGCAAGCCATCGACCATTTCACCCTGTTGGGGCAGCCGCGCAGCTTTGACCTGGATCTGTCGGCGTTGGAGCAAGCCTATCTATCACGGCAACAGCTGGTTCATCCCGATCGTCTGGTGGGGCGCAGTGCCCGCGAACGCGCCTATGCCGCCAGCCATAGTGCCAACCTGAACGATGCCTGGAAAACCCTGCGCGATCCCCTAAACCGCGCCCTGTATCTGTGCCAATTGTTGGGCATCGATTTGGCCAGCAGCGATGGTCGATTTGCCGATGCGCCGCAGTTGTTGCAGGAGAATATGGAGATGCATGAAGCGTTGATGGAGGCCGCGGGGGATGTGGCCGCCACCGCCGCCCTGCATCACCAGATTGATCAGCTGGTGCAGCAACAGCTGCGTCAACTCAGCGATGATTTTGCGGCGGGTGATACCCCCCCCCTCCGCCTGGGCA
>VEQJ01000189.1 GCA_018883285.1 Alphaproteobacteria bacterium | reverse complement strand
GGTTAAAGCTGTCGTCATTTTCTCTGGTACTGCCCGATGCGCTGCCCATCACCAACCAGGGGGTGGTGCCCTGTTTGCGATATTCCACCGTGTAACTATAGCCATAGCTGTACCACCTGTTGGTGGAACTGCCATAACTGCTAACTTGAAAATCGGGCTTGATGACCAGTGCCAATCCCGTGGTGTTGGCGGGCGACTGCAGGCCGCCAAAGCTTTGTTGGGCGGTGCCCAGTTTTTGGGCAGTATAGGCGCCGCCATTAGGCTGCACCTCAATCTTAAACAGCACCTCTGCCCCGACCAGTTGCCCGCTGGATAACAACTGGTTTAAGGATGGCAGCTGCACCTTCAGCCGAATCGCATCCAAGGTTGCCGTGCTTATGGTGCGAACCACGGGCGCGGTGGTGGTCACCTTTGACCCAACGCGGGATTCGCTTTCGATGGCGGGGAATCCCGCAAAAGTCTGTTGGTCGGGCAATCCCACCCGCTGTTCGAAATTGATGCCCGTGAAGTTAAAACTGCCGTCGGGGTTTTGCAGGGGGGTGTTGTCAAAAAAGATGCTTTGGGCACCGTTGACCAACCCCCCTATCTCCCCCTCGCCCAACAAATCGATGATGCGGGCAGTGGTGACGGATTTTAAGGTGTTGGGGGCTTCGGTTGGGATGCTGCCCCCGCCGCCGCCGCCTTTGCCGCCCCCGCCTGAACCTGTAATGGGTTTCAGCATTAGGCTTGCTCCGTTTTCAATCCAACATTGATCACCACCGATCCCACCCGGTGTTTGCCGTAAATCAGCGGTACCGCCCCCCCTTGCTCTAACGTGTTGACCGCACCGTTAAACAACAAGCTTGGCCGATCCTCTGGCCGTTCACGGCTGGAATAATCATTGGCTTGCGGTGTTGGGGTTAGCATTTGGGTAATGCCGCCCAGTACAGCTCCCAACCCCAGACTAAAGGCGGTGCCGCCAATGGTTACCGCTGCCCCGCTGACCCCAGTAAAAAGAGTGGTTGATGCGATGGGCGCATAAAAGGATATTGCTATCAATGCCGCGCCCAGAATGACTTTGCCCACCCCGCCGTTTTTGGCACCCGCAACAACGGGTTCGATGGTTAAAGGCGCATCGCCCAGGGCAATCGGCAAATGCTCAAGCCCCAAATCCACCTCGCCACGGCTGATCCGATAGCTGCCCTGGCGCAATTCCTCAACAAACTGCTGGCCAAAATTGGCACGCAACGCGCGGATAGCCTCGGTGGTGGTGGCAACATCCAGGTTGATGGTCGGGGTAAACAGCGCCCCTAAGCGCCCCGCAAGGTTAATGGTCGCCATGGCGCAGGCAATGGGTTATCAACTGCTGCCAACGCGCCAATGGCTCAACACGCGACAGGCGGTTAAACAAATGGTGCAGGATTAAGCCATTGCCCAGATAAATCCCGCCGTGGTTGGTAACTTTGCTTAACACCCTGGCCAACACCACATCCCCCTCTTGCAATTGTGCGGCATCGATGGGATAGAACCCGACCGCGCCAAAATGATCCTCATACAGGCTTTGGCCATGCGACCACCAATCATCATTCCGTGGGATTTCGGCCAAAATTATCTGTCTGTTCAGGCGATACCAATCGCGGATAAGGCTGTAACAATCGGTCACGCCATGCACAAAGCTGCGTCCCTCTAAAGGTTGGATGGGCAGGCCATCACCAAACCATAGTGGGTCACTGGCCACCCCGCCGCTGACCGCGACAATCCCCCAGGGCAGGTTTGTGGAGATCTGCGACCGCATGTCATCCTCTGATGGTGATGCGCTGCGATCGGGGTGGGAATGCACAACCGCCACCACGCTATCCTGGCTTTTCGTCAACCGCCGCCATTGCCGCGGGTCAATCATGAATTGCTCATGCGGGTTGCTGGCCATGTTTTGACACGCCACATAGCCGCCCGATGCCAACAGCACGCCACACGCCTCCTTTGGATACTCGCTAAGCGCGTGTTGCTTAATGGCCGCGATGGCATCCTGGTTGACCATCATGCTCTTACCCTTGCCACGCCAGGAAACGCCCTGGTCGGCAACGGCTGATTGCCAAAGCGCCGCTGGCAATCGCCCAGGGATTTGCCGCATTTGTCGCCAGCGGGCGTTGAAACCATATTGCCATTCTCGTCATAATAGACCGCCGCGGTGTAGGGGCAGGTTGCCTGGCTGTAATCAAAGCTGGTGCCATTCCAAATCCGATAGCGGTGCGTGCATTTGTCGCGCAGCACGGGGCGATTGGGCAGCCGCCGCCCTTCCTGGTCGATGGCCGCCGACAGGGTAAAGGCCAGTTCCAGCTTGCTGTGGGCGGTTTTTTGCTCAATCTTGTACACTTCCAAAGGAAAATAGGCGTTCGGGTCGGCGTTGGGTGCGCCATCCAAAAATTGTGAAAAGGTTCGCAGCCGCGTCACCGTTGCGCCCAACAGGTCATTGAGGGCGATAACACCGGCCAACAACAAGGCCTGGGCGTTTGACACTTTCAGGGTGGGGGTCGGCAATCGCCCATCCCCGCGCACCTCAAAGCCGTCGGCCTGAAAATCCAGCACCGCGTAATTCTGCCCCTGAAAGGTGATAACCCCACTGGCGGATGCCGAATTGGTAAAGCGATAAACGCTTCCCCCCAACGCGGTGGCATCGACGGTGAACAGAACGACCAGCTGCCCAGGGTCAGATTGCTGGCTGACCTGCTGAATGGTTGGCGGTGCCCAAATGCGGGGCGCCCGTGCGCGTAACGTCACGGATCAAACACCTGGTCAAAGGTGGCGCTGATCGATGCCCGCCCCCCCGCCAATGGCTGCTTACTCCAGCTTTGGCAGATGAATTTTTTCACCGTGCCGCCTGGTGGTGTCCACAAAAAGGCCTCATAGCCCGCCCTGGCCACCAAAAATGTCTCGATCGCATCAATGGTGGCGTTGACCAGCGTCCATTGCAGATCCCAGCTTTCTTTAACCACATTGATGCCGTCGCCGCTGCGTTGGCTGTAGCCATCACCAAAGCTGGCCTGCTTGATGCGGGTGGCCACCTTTTTGCTGCTGCCCACCTGGGGGGTGGCAATGGTAAAGGTTTGAATCGGCATTTACAGCCTCACGCTATTGGATAGGTCGCCGCCTGGCCGCCGCTCTTGTCGAATAATGGCACGCACCCCTGCCTCTGCCTGTCGCCCAATCTCCGCCGCCAGATTTTTGGCCATGGCGGGATC
>VEQJ01000188.1 GCA_018883285.1 Alphaproteobacteria bacterium | reverse complement strand
GTGGTATCGGTGGCGGATAGCCCACCCGCCGATGCGGGGCAATGGCTGGCAGATGGCCTTAGCCTAGCCTGCGGCGCGGATGCCGATGGCGTGCCAACCGCCCTGCGGCTGACCACCGTGCAACCCGCGGGCAAAAACCCGATGCCAGCCAGCGATTGGCGGCGTGGCAACCCGCTGTAGCCCGCTGCAGATCAAACGATCTAATAGCCCTCAACGCACATCGCGATGCCCATACCGCCGCCAATGCACAGGGTGGTCAGGCCTTTTTTGGCCTGGCGACGGCGCATTTCATGCAGCAGGGTGACCAGCACGCGGGCGCCGCTGGCACCAATCGGATGCCCCAGGGCGATAGCGCCGCCGTTAACATTAACCTTGGCGGTGTCCCATCCCATTTCCTGATTAACGGCACAGGCCTGCGCCGCAAAGGCCTCATTGGCCTCAATCAGATCAAGATCATCAATGTTCCATCCTGCCCGCGCCAACGCCGCCCGGCTAGAGGGGATAGGCCCCGTGCCCATCAGGGTCGGGTCAACGCCGCGGGTTGCCCAGCCCGCAATGCGTGCCAGCGGTTGCAGGTTGCGCCGTACCGCCTCAACCTCCGTCATCAGCACCACCATCGCCGCGCCGTCGTTCAGGCCGCTGGCGTTACCCGCCGTCACCGTACCATCATTGCTAAAGGCGGGGCGCAGCTTGGCCAGCACCTCAATCGTGGTGCCATGGCGCGGGTATTCATCATTGGCCACCACCACATCCTCTTTTTTCACCTTAACGGTAATCGGCACGATTTCATCGGCAAATTTGCCCGCCTTTTGGGCAGCCTCAGCCTTTTGCTGGCTGGCCAGGGCAAAGTTATCCTGAGTTTCGCGGCTAATTTGATAGGCCTTGGCAACATTTTCGGCGGTAATGCCCATGTGATAATTGTTAAACGCCTCCCACAGCCCATCCTTGATCATGGTATCAACAAAGTTCAGATCGCCCATTTTCTGGCCAGAGCGCAAATAGGCGGCATGCGGCGCCAGGCTCATGCTTTCCTGCCCGCCGGCAACCACCACGCCCGCATCGCCAGCCAAAATCGCCTGCATCCCTTGCGCCACCGCGCGCAGACCCGATCCGCAAACCTGGTTAATCGTGATAGCGGTTTTGTCATGGGGAATCCCCGCCTTAACCGCGGTTTGACGGGCGGGGTTTTGGCCAACACCCGCGGTCAGCACTTGCCCCAACACCACCTCATCCACCTCAGCCGCCGTTACGCCTGCATCGGTCAACAAATGGGTCAGCAATTGCGTGCCCAGATCGGCCGCGGACAGATTGGCAAAGCTGCCGTTAAAGGTGCCGATGGGGGTGCGGCGGGCGGCAACAATCACCACGGAATTGGCGGCAGGGGCAGAATTGGACATGGAACGGGCTCCTGAAAAAAAGAGGGGGGACGGGGTGATGACAGGCTTTCATGACTATCTATCATGGCAAGGCTTACGGCTCAAGCCTTTGTGCCTATCCAATGTGCTGATCCAATCCATTCACCCCGCACTGGCCTAATTTACCAACGGCAACCACCGCCCAATCCTTAACGCCGCTATTGCCATCCGCCGCCAAATGTTCATAGATTTTTAACACATCGCGGCTATAGTGGTGATGTTTAGCTTTTTAAACTTTTTCATCTTTAAAGGAGTCAGAAATGACAAATTTTATTCAAACACGGTCTTTTGACCAAAGAAATGGCCAGGGGGGCTTTGCCATCGGCCTTATCCTGCTGGTCGTCCTGTTGATCGCAGTTATCGTTGGTGCCATCGCCATTGCTTCACGTTCCAGCGGCAACTCTGGCACGCAGGAGCGGGATCGGGTGGCCGCCTCCAGCTTGCTGAATCAGGCGCAAACTGTTCATAATGCCTTTACCCGCGCAACCCAGGGGGGCGGTTTTGGCGCTAACTTTGTTTATATAGCCTACGATACTAATACGACTAGAAACCTTGTAACCGACCAAGCAAATCTGGTTGGCTCCAGAGGTTATCTGTCGGTTCCACAAATTAACACACAAGCGTACAACCGTGGGGTGTGCCCAAACAACCCGACAGATACAGCCGTCAACTGTCAAATGTGGCTAACCAGAGTTGATTTAAACCACCCAAGCACGGATGACAGCACAACGGTTTACACCAAGCCTTTAACAGATCCTGTTGCCCAGCAAGTTAACGCGGTGCTTTGGCAAACCTCAACCAACCTTGCTGTTCCTAGTCTAGGCAGCTCACTTAACCCAGATGTGGCGACTGCATGGGGTAAGTCAGCACGATCAAGCACAACAGCTGTTGGCACAGAAACTGTTATAGTTGCTTTAAACGCTGACCCAACTGCTGCCTTAACCGCACTTACCAACAGATATGATTTGGCCACAACCAATAGTATCGGCGTTGCTAACAGCAACCTACCAAGCATCAACGGTTCCATTCGTCCAGAGGGTGCATTTTCTTCAACTGCGGCTGGCACTGGCAACGTGTACTACCGCGTGCTTGACAACCTATAGGTCTTAGCGAACTGGGCAGGGCGGGGGATGGCTTGACGGCTGTTCCCCGCCCTGTTTTTTATGCAGAGGGGGGTGTATGCCTAGCCCTCTTTTTTGTTAGATGAGCAGGGGTTAGACAGAACTTGGCGCGCTATACCCACATCACAATGTCATTCTCCCCCCCAAGGAATTTAAATGTTGGGGAGAATCTTAAATCCTAACCACCGTGACGGGAGGATTTATAGGAGGCCCGATATGCAGACAAGAATACGCGAGGCTTGGTAACATAGTTACATTGAATATTGCAAAGGCAGTTCGGGAGCTTGGATATGCCCCTGTCCTCAGTCGTGAGGAAGGTTTACCAGAACTCATAACACTCCGAACGCGAGACCATCAGGCTTAAAGATCTCGGACGCAGAGAGTGAGATTGCGTCCGCGCACGTCATCATTTTGTGGGCCAAACCCGTCTGGGAACTTGCCAGTCACATCGGCTTTCGGATCGCTGCGCATGGCACCAGCTCCATGAACATCCATCCATTGCTGGTTTCCTGATCCTGGCGGCATTTCCATCTTGCCCATTGCACGTCCGATCGCCGCGTAAATGGCGAGCTGTCCCACTCGTTCGAAAACACGCAGGCTTACATCTGCCGGTGGAGGGCCTTCTAGGTGCGAGGTTGAGGACCAGAGGTACGCTTGCTGGTCAGAAATGATAAACGCTGGATTGATTGCGGGGATGCGGGTGTAATCGACAATTGAATGCAGCTCTTTGGCAT
>VEQJ01000187.1 GCA_018883285.1 Alphaproteobacteria bacterium | reverse complement strand
GGCGTTAAGCGATTTGGATCCCCTGTGGCAACGGCAACCCTATCTGGGGCTGTTGGAGGGGGTAACGGGCAGCGGCAAGACGGCCGTCTATTTCGAATTGGTGGCCAGGGCGTTGGCGGAGGGCAAACAGGTGTTGGTGCTGCTGCCCGAAATAGCCCTGACCGCCCCCTGGTTGGCGCGGTTTGAGGCGCGCTTTGGTTTCGCGCCACAGGTTTGGCATTCTGGCCAAACGCCCGCCCGCCGTCGCCAGATCTGGCTGCGTGCCCTGCGTGGGGATCCGATGGTGGTGGTCGGGGCGCGTAGCGGCCTGTTCCTGCCGTTTCGCCAGCTGGATCTGATCGTGATGGATGAGGAGCATGACGGATCTTATAAGCAGGAGGAGGGGGTGATTTACCACACCCGCCCGTTGGCGGCATTGCGGGCTAAGCTGGGCGAATGCCCGCTGCTGCTGGTTACCGCCACGCCAAGTGTGGAGACCAAGGCGTATTGGCAGCGCGGCCAATTGTGCTATGCCCAGCTGCCCGATCGGTTGGGATCCGCCACCCTGCCCAGCGTATCGCTGCTTGACCTGCGCGCCCAGCCGCCCGCCAAAGACCAGCTGCTGTCGCCGCCGTTGCAGCAGGCGTTGCAGGACAATTTGGCAGCGGGGGAGCAAAGTTTGCTGTTCCTGAACCGCCGTGGCTATGCCCCCCTGCTGCTGTGTCGTGGCTGCCAGCATCGTTGGAGCTGCCCGCAATGCAGCACCTATCTGGTGGAGCATCGGCAGGCGGGGCAGTGGGTGTGCCACCTGTGCGGCTATCATGAGCCAGAGCCGCAGGATTGCCCCACTTGCCGCAGCACCGATATCGCCCGCCACGGCCTGGGCGTTGAAAAGGTGGCGGAGGAGGCGCAGGCACTGCTGCCCAACGCCCGTATCCGTATCGCTACCAGCGACACCGTTACCACCATGGCGCTGGCTGACCAGCTGGTGCAGGAAATGTTGCGGGGGGAGGTGGATGTGTTGGTGGGCACGCAATTGGTGGCTAAGGGCTATCATTTCCCGCAACTGACCCTGATTGGGGTGTTGGATGCCGACATGAGCCTGCACGGCAGTGATTTTCGGGCGGCGGAGCGCACCTTTCAACTGCTCAGCCAGGTGGCGGGCAGGGCAGGGCGGGAGCAGCAGCCCGGGCGGGTGTTGATCCAGACTGTTGAATCCGCCCACCCCCTGCTGCAATGCCTGGCCGCCTGGGACGATGCGGGGTTTTATGAGCAGGAGTTGGCGATGCGCGACCGTGCCAGCCTGCCCCCCTTTGGTCGCCTGGCCGCGCTAATTGTCAGCGACTCGGTGGCCTCACGGGCTGAGGCGGCGGCGAAACAGGTGCGTGCTGTCCTTGATCGTCTGCTTGCGGCTGCGGGGAGTCGGGCGGGGGAGTCTTTTGCCGTGGCGGGGTCAGTAGCGGGGTCAGCTAAGGATTTGATGGCGGGGGTAAAAATTCTGGGGCCCGTGCCCGCTCCGATCCTGCGCCTGCGTGGCCAATACCGCTATCGCCTGTTGCTGAAAAGTCCTGGCGACCAACCCTTGCAACCGCTGTTGCGCAAAGCCCTCCATCACGTCAAACTGCCCAGCACCACCCGCCTCAAAATCGACCTTGACCCCTATAGTTTTTATTAGATTAAAATTGACTTTTAACAAAAAATCTGCAAACTAAAGAAATGATACGCAAAATTACCATCGAAAACTACTACTCCGTGAAGGAGAAGCAGGTCATTGATTTTCTGGTGCCCAAAAACGCGCCTGAATCTGAAAACTTTTTGCTATCGCGCACGGGGGATGGGGATCGTTTGCCCGCCGTGGTAGGATTCTATGGCCCAAATGCTTCGGGGAAAACAACGGTTCTGCGTGCATTAGATGCCACTGCACGATTTATTACTAAAAGTTTTGAATATGCTTTAGAAAGTAGCATTCCAGATTTTTGGCCTTTTATGCATCAAGACTATTGGTTAAAACCAACTAAGATTAGTATTGAGTTTGACGCCTATTGGTTGGTTCCAGAAAAAGAACTTTCGCCAGAAAGTGTTGAAATAGAAAGAAAGTTAGGGAACCTGCCAAAATCCCACAATTTTTTATATGAGCTGCATATAGCGCATGATGGAAAAGGATTTAATGATCAGGCAATTGGCAGTGTGTTGAGTGGAGAAAAACCCATCGATCATGTTTCGTTTGAAGCATTATACTGGTATCCAAAGGGTCGATTGCGAAAGCTGTTTGAACGTAAAGGTCAAAACATAAGTTTCTCAAAAGAATTAAATATTTTACCTAATGACCCAAGAATTAAAATGGTAAAGCCTAATAGCAGTGTAATTAGTACTTTTGCTCAATTTAATCATTTTATTTTTAAAAAAATTCAACATCACACTAGTTTTCAAACAAGCAATGTAATAGCTAGAGATAGTTTTAAGCTTACATCAAAAAATTATTTTGAATTTTATTTTAATAACAAAAATGCCCTAGATTCTTTAAATAGGCAGCTACAGCGAATTGATATAGGATTAAAAGAAATGATGATCGAGACCACGTCTAATGGTCTTATTGCCAGATTCAAACATGATGGACTAAGCCAAGATATATATTGGTTTTCTGAGTCATCTGGAACAAGAAGTTTTGTGGAAAATTTTCCATTGTTGTGGGTAGCTTTAGAAACAGGAAGTATCGCAACTATTGATGAATTGGAATCCAATCTGCATCCAATATTGGTCTCGGAGATTGTTCAATGGTTTTATGATAAAGATATAAATAAATACAGGGCTCAGCTGTTATTTACAGCTCATAATGCCAGCTTTCTGCAGGATTTGGAGAAGGAGCAGGTGTTTTTCACCGAAAAATACGCAAATGGCGAAACCAAAATTTATGGAGCCAAAGATATTCAAGGCTTGCGGCGTGAGCCCGATTTGGCGAAAAAATACATGGCTGGGGTATTGGGTGCGATTCCCAACATCGGTTGATCTTTATGGCTAAAAAATTTCACGCCATTACGCTAAAAAAAAGGTTTTGGGTTGCCTGTGAGGGTAATGTGGAAATGGCTTTTGTGGCCTGGTTAAATCAGCTTGCGAAGGAAAACAGGACGCCAGTTCACCTGGAATCTATAAATATGAAGGGTGGTTCGCAAGAATCCATGTTAAAAAAGGCAGGAAAGCAATTGGCAGAAGTCCAAAAGAAAGAGAAGGATTTAGAAGTCGAGGAAAGAATTGTTCACGCTTTTTTGGTGGTGGATAACGATCGTCCAGACAACCC
>VEQJ01000186.1 GCA_018883285.1 Alphaproteobacteria bacterium | reverse complement strand
AGAAGCAAAACGATGGTCACGCTTAGCATACCCCTGGCTAGCAAATCAGCGTCAGTGACCTCTAAGTCGTTGATTAAATTGCTTAAATATTTGCCTCTTGCGGCGCGCAAAACCCTAACGGTTGATAATGGGGGCGAATTTGCCGATCATCTGTTCGTAACCAAAAAACTTGCCATGCCTATTTACTTTTGTAACCACTACGCCAGCTGGCAAAAAGGAGGAATTAAAAACACTAAAGGTCGATTGTGTCGCGAATTACTACGCAAAACTGATATAAAAAAAATTTCTAAGGAGGATTATTAAGAAACCATCTTAAACCATAACTTAACACCACGCAAAAGCCTCAACTGGCTCACCCCTCTTGAGGCCTTCACCCAAAATATCCACCTTGTTGCACTTCAAACTTGAATTCAGCATGTACTGAACCTATACACCCTGACGGTAGCATAATGGTGGATTTCGCCCTATAACAATGCGGATGAACGACTCGCCGCCACCAACACCACCCCCGCCCCCACCGACTGACAGCGCGGCCGCCATCACGCCTGATAGCGCCGCCACCAAAACCCAAGCCACCAAACCCCTCTTAACCAAACAACGCCTGGATCAACTGTTGCTGGCGCGCGGCCTGGTCGACAGTCGGGCACAGGCGCAGGCGATGATTATGGCGGGGCAGGTGCAGGTTGGCGGACAGGTGGTCACCAAGGCGGGGCAACAAACCGCCTTTGACGCCGAAATTGATCTAAGGCAGCCCCCCCACCCCTGGGTCAGCCGTGGCGGGTTGAAATTGGCGCACGCCCTGGATCACTATGGCCTGGATCCGACCGGGGCGGTGGCGTTGGATATTGGATCCTCCACCGGTGGCTTTACCGATGTGCTGCTGGCGCGGGGGGCGGTGCGGGTCTATGCCATTGATGTTGGGCGTGGCCAGCTGGCCTGGCGGTTGCGGCAGGATCCGCGGGTGGTGGTGCGCGAGGGGGTCAATGCCCGCTATTTAAGCGAGGATGACGTGCCCGAATTGGTGGACTGGTTGGTGGCGGATGTCAGCTTTATCAGCCTGACCCTGGCGCTGCCCGCCGCCCTTAGCCGCCTGAAACCTGGTGGGCAACTGGTGGCGCTGATTAAGCCGCAGTTTGAGCTGTCGCCGCGCGATATCGAAAAGGGCGGGGTGGTGCGCGACCCGCAACGGCGGCAACAGGCCATTGACCGCATCACCGATTGGCTTAGCGGGCTGCAGCTTCATGGATGCCGTTTTGCGCTGCAAGGCACCATCGCCAGCCCCATCCTGGGCCCCGCCGGCAATCAGGAATTTTTGTTGGTCGCCAGTCTGACCCCAAACTGATTTTCGCAAAACCGCAATTCAACCGCGCCCTAAAGCTTCAGCAGCGCTATTTCGGCCCAGATGCCCTTAACCCGCACCCGCAGCTTGCGATCCAGGCGCAGGCGGCGTTGGCTGGCGGGCGTATCCTTAAGGGCGCCGTTAAGCGCCTCTTGATCGGCGGTCAACACCACCATCCGCCCCTGTTGACTCAGCAGCGGCGCCCAGGCGGCAAAAAACGATTCGTACAAGGCCTGGTTGGTGGCGGTATCGCCAAACTGCACGCCAAAGGGCAAATTGGCCAGGATGACATCAATGCTGGCGGGGGGCAGGCGGGGTTCGCGGCTGTCCACCACGCTGAGTTCCAATTGGGCGGGGTTGGCGATGGTGGCCAGATTTTTGCTGGCGGCCTGAATCGCCCGATGATCGACATCATAACCATGCAACACCAAATCGGATTGCACCGCCGCCGCCTCAATCAACAGCGTGCCTGTGCCGCAAACGGGATCCAACAGCCGTTCGCCGGGTTGCAGATAGGCCAATTCTACCATGGCGCCGGCAATCTCATGCGGCAATGACCCCGCCCGCTCCGCCGTGCGCGCCGCCCGATGCGGCAGCTGATCCGCCTGGAAGCGTTGCACCCCAATGTAATAGGCATCCTCCACCGCCATCACAAACAGCGTTTCGGCCTTGGCGGCGGCGGGCGTACCGGCAGGCACCACCCGCAGGCCGTGGTCACTCAACGCCTTAATCAACCACCGTTCCCACGATTGCCGCACAAAATGGTTGCCATCAACGGTCAGCTGCAAACTCCACAGCTTGGCACGGCGGCGGCAGGCGATCGCCAACTGCTCCAACTGTTGATCGCTGACCTTAAACCGCCCGTAGATCAGGCATTCCAAAGCCTGGCTAAGGAATGGCCAGCTCATGGTTGGCTTATACGGCGTGCGGGGCAGAAACAGCAGGTCGTAATCCTTTTGCTTAAGCCAAAAGGTCGGGGCGGGCAGGCGGCGCAGCCGTCGATCGGCCAATGGCGCTAACCCAGCGGGCAGGCGCAGCAAGGTGCCCGCCAATTGGCTTTGCGGTTGTGCCCTGGGCGGTGTGGGGTCAGGGTTAATCGGCGCGCGGGCAAAGGATGAATGGCCAGATTCGCGGCTGGCGGCGGGGGGTGCCCTGCGGGGGCGCGGGTCAAAACCACGATCATCCTCATCATAACCCGCAGGCCGAATATCGTAATCATCGCGGAAATCGTAATCGCCAATATCATGCCCAAAATCCGCATAGCCCGCATCGTCATATCGGCTGTTGGGGCGGCGATCCTGGCGGCGCGGCTGCGGTTGGCGGCGGCTGTTGGGGTTATAGCCAGAATCATTAGTGGGGCTGGCCGACCGACGCCCTCTGGGGGAACGATCTGCAAACCCCCAATCCTCATCATCGCCACGACGGGGTCTGGCAGCCTCACCACCACGCGACGACGTTGGCCTTTGTGGCGATCGCCGCTCGAACCGTGCCTCATCGATCCAGCTGGCATCAGTCCTGGGCGCGCCAGGCCGCCTGCCGCCCCGCCCAACCTCAGCCGATGACGATCCCCGCCTGGCGCCAGATGCTGGTTTGGCTCCATGCCCGCCAGCGGGGCGATCCTGTTGTGGCCGCGATGCTGGACGCCCGCCTGCAGGACGGCCAGCTGATGGGCGGGATGGGGAACGGGCGGGAGGACGGGATGGAGGGCGGCGGTTGGGCATGGCTGGGGAATCGAACTTTTCGGGCTGGCTGTCTTAAACCCTTAATCCTATGCATGATCCCCGTCTCTGTCCAGCATCGCGGTGCTTGTGTATAGGTTCGATACATATGAGAGTAGAGGAGGGGTGGGAAGGAAGAATGAATATAGTGGAGAGGGGTGGCGCCTTGCAAGGAAGAATGGGGGCGGCCAGGCTTGCCCAACACAGAACAGAGCAGAGCAGATT
>VEQJ01000185.1 GCA_018883285.1 Alphaproteobacteria bacterium | reverse complement strand
GGACTATCCATCCCTACAGCTGTATTTGTACGGGGGCAAAAATTTTAACGGCCTGCCTTAGGGGTAACCCCCCGCCGCAATCCCCCTTGTTAAATTCGTAAAGAAACACGATTATAGTGATTAGACGTAACCCAAACTGCCCTAAGAAAGTTTTGTCGTGATGGTTCCTAATGCGGGTCGTAATCTGGCTATTTGGATTATAGTTGGGCTGTTGTTAATGGCTTTGTTCAACCTGTTGCAGGTGCCAATGGGCGCCAACGGACGGGTCAACCTGGCCTTTTCGGACTTTCTGCAAATGGTGGACAGCCAACAGGTCAACAGCGTGATGATTCAGGGGCCCAACATCAGTGGCCAATTAAGCGATAACCGCAACTTTGTCACCTATGCCCCCAATGACCCCAGCCTGGTTGAACGCCTAACCCGTAACAAGGTCAAAATTACCGCCGCGCCGCAGGATGACAGCGGCGGATGGATTGGCATTTTGCTGTCCTGGTTCCCCATGCTGCTGTTTATCGGGGTGTGGGTATTCTTCATGCGCCAAATGCAGGGCGGCGGGGGTAAGGCGATGGGCTTTGGCCGCAGCCGTGCCCGCATGCTGACCGAAAAACATGGGCAGGTGACCTTTAACGACGTTGCCGGCATTGATGAGGCCAAGCAAGAGTTGGAGGAGGTGGTAGAATTCCTTAAGGCGCCGCAAAAGTTCCAAAAGCTGGGCGCCAAGATTCCTAAGGGGGTGTTGTTGATTGGCCCCCCTGGAACCGGGAAAACCCTGCTGGCGCGGGCGATTGCGGGTGAGGCGGGCGTGCCATTCTTCACCATTTCAGGCTCAGACTTTGTGGAAATGTTCGTCGGGGTGGGCGCTAGCCGTGTGCGCGATATGTTTGAGCAGGCCAAGAAAAATGCCCCCTGCATCATCTTTATTGATGAAATTGATGCGGTCGGCCGCCATCGCGGCGTCGGCATGGGCGGCGGCAATGATGAGCGGGAGCAGACGCTGAACCAGCTGTTGGTGGAAATGGATGGGTTTGAGGCCAATGAGGGGGTGATCCTGGTCGCGGCCACCAACCGCCCCGATGTGTTGGATCCCGCCCTGTTGCGCCCTGGTCGCTTTGACCGCCAGGTGGTGGTGCCTAACCCCGATGTGCGTGGGCGGGAGCAGATTTTGCGCGTCCATATGAAAAAAGTCCCCCTGGCCACCGATGTGGAGCCCAGCATTATTGCCCGCGGCACGCCAGGCTTTTCGGGGGCGGATCTGGCCAATATCGTCAATGAGGCGGCGTTGGTGGCGGCGCGCAAAAACCGCCGTTCGGTCACCATGGGCGATTTTGAACAGGCCAAGGACAAAGTCTTCATGGGGGCGGAGCGCCGATCGATGGCGATGAGTGAGGATGAAAAACGCCTGACCGCGTATCATGAGGGCGGGCACGCCCTGGTCGGCCTAAGCCTGCCAGATTCTGACCCGGTGCATAAGGCCACCATCGTGCCGCGTGGGCGGGCGTTGGGCATGGTCATGCGCCTGCCCGAAGGGGATCGGTATTCCAGCAGCCGTGCGAAGCTTAAGGCCGATTTGGCGGTAGCGATGGGCGGGCGGGTCGCTGAGGAAATCATTTTTGGCCATGATAAGGTCACGACGGGCGCCTCCTCCGACATCAAAATGGCCACCGATATGGCGCGCAAAATGGTAACCGAATGGGGGCTTAGCGATGCCTTGGGCCCCTTGGCCTATGGCGAGCCGGAGGGCGACGGCTTTTTGGGCTATGCCAGCGGTCAACGGCGGGCGATGTCGAACGCCACCGCCGAACAGGTGGATCGGGAAATTCGCAACGTGGTGCAGGAGGGGTATGAGACCGCCAAACGCATCCTGACCGACCGCTTGGACGATTTGCACAAATTGGCACATGCGTTGTTGGAACATGAAACCCTAAGCGGCGATGACATCAACACCCTGTTGGGCGGCGGCACCATTGACCGCACCAACACCACCCATGTGGGCGATGCCAAATCTCCCCCCCGCCGTGGATCGGTGCCGCGCAGCAAGCCAACCATTCAACCCGTTTAGGGGGAAACCATGGTGCCCGCAGCCAGAATCGAACTGACGACCTACCGCTTACAAGGCGGTTGCTCTACCAGCTGAGCTATGCGGGCAGCGGTGGCAGATGATGGCGCATCCTAGCCGATGTTGGCGGGTGATGACAAGCGCGCCCATGTTGGGGGATGCGTTAGCCAAGTCCCCTGGCCAACCCGCCCGCTAAGTCCCCTTGCCAACTCGCCCGCTAGGCCGTCTAAGTCTCTTTGCTAAGTCCTCTGGCTAAGTCGTAATTGATACAGCGCAATTGCCCCCGCCACCGCCGCGTTCAGGGTTGGAAAGGCGGGGTTGGTGGGCAGCTGGGCAATCAAATCGCAATGATCGCGGGTCAGGCGGCGCAGCCCCGCCCCCTCAGCCCCCAGTACCAGGGCGATGCGGTTACCCAAATCAACCTGATCCAGGGTTTTGCTGCCGCCCTCATCCAGCCCGACGCACCAAAATCCCGCCTCCTTCGCGCGCGTCATCGCCTGCACCAAATTGGCGACGGTGATAATCGGCACCAATTCCAACGCGCCGCTGGCCGCCTTGGCGACTGAGCCGGTCAGGGGCGGGCTGCGGTCATGCGGCATCACCACCGCCAACGCGCCAAAGGCGGCGGCGGATCGCAACAGGCTGCCCAAATTTTGCGGGTCAACCACCTGATCCAACAGCAACAGCGTGCCGCCACAATCCGCGGGCAATTCATCCAGAAAGTCGGCCAGATGCGGCTGGGCGAGAGCGGCCGCCTGCAACGCCACCCCCTGATGCACCGCGCCGGGCGGCAGCCAGCGGGTCAGCTCCGCCGCGGTCACCTGGGCGGGGGGCAATTGGCGGGCGGCGGCGGCGGCCAACAGCACGCTGTCGCTGGCACCGCTATCGGTCAGGTACAGCCGCGCCAGGCGCCGTGCAGGGTTGTTCAGCGCCGCCAGCACCGTGTGTCGCCCGTACAGCCAATCGCCGCCCGCGGGGGTGTTGCGGCCAGCGCCAGCCGGGTTGCGGGAGGCGGAGGAAAAGGAACGGCGGGGCATGGGCGAATCGGGGCAGGCTTGGATGGAAAAAATCGCCCCCATCTTAGGCCAAGATGACGACTCGCACAGCTGAAAAATTGGCGTCATTCTGGTGGGGATCGGGTACGGGGTGGCAGCCTGCGGTGGGGGGTTGGCACGCTTAGCTCTATCGTCATCCTACCTCCCGTCATTTCCACTCCTCCACTGTCATC
>VEQJ01000184.1 GCA_018883285.1 Alphaproteobacteria bacterium | reverse complement strand
ATCAAAGATTTTTTTGTTCGGCACCCCATAAAAGCCCAGGCTACAAAGCCTGTTTAAGATCTTGAATTACCATCTCCATCAACGTCTCCAACCCCTGTCCCGTCATGCTGGACAGCAGATGCACGGGTTTCTGGGTGGCGCGTTTCAACTTGGCCTGTTGCAGTTTGACGGTGGCGGGATCGACGGTATCAACGCGGCTTAACACCACCAGTTCGGGCTTGCTGGCCAGCTCTGGGCTATAGGCCGCCAGTTCTTTGCGCACCATGCGATAGGCTTTGACCACGCTTTCCTGATCAACATCGACCAGGTGGATAAGGCGTTGGCATCGTTCGATATGCCCCAAAAAGCGGGTGCCCAGCCCGACGCCCTGATGCGCCCCCGCCACCAATCCGGGAATGTCGGCCAAAATGATCGTGCGATCATCGGTGGCAATCGCCCCCAGCTGTGGGGTCAGGGTGGTAAAGGGATAATTGGCAATTTTGGGGCGAGCGCGGCTGACCGCCGCCAGCAGGCTGGATTTGCCCGCATTGGGCATGCCCACCAAGCCAACATCGGCAATCAGTTTAAGGCGCAGCCAAATGTATTTTTCAACCGAATCGCCGCCTGGGGTGGTGCGGCGTGGCGCCTGGTTGGTGGAGGATTTAAAGCGGGTATTGCCCAATCCCCCCTTGCCCCCCTTGGCCAACACCACCTCCTGCCCCTCCTCCGTCAGGTCGGCCAGCAGGGTTTCATAGTCCTCATCATAAATTTGGGTGCCGATTGGCAGCGGCAGGATAACATCCGCGCCATTGGCGCCATGGCGATTCTTACCCATGCCATGACCGCCCGTCTTGGCCTTATAATGTTGGCGATAACCGTAATCGATCAGGGTGTTGGCATTGCTGACCGCGCGTGCAATCACATCGCCGCCCTTACCCCCATCGCCGCCATCGGGGCCACCAAATTCAATAAATTTCTCCCGCCGAAAGCTAAGGCAGCCTGCGCCGCCCTTACCGCTTTGGATAAATATCTTTGCCTGATCCAAAAATTTCATGCTGTTTCCACCTAAATTTTATCTTATGCCATTTATATAAGCATTTATCTGTATTGCGCAAAGCGCCCGCCGTCTATAGTCATTCCACTTTAGAAATCTCCAGTGCTGCAAATGCTTTGACCTCTGCGATACGGTGCTCATGTACTTCTGTGTACACTCCCGCCGTCGCTGCGCTATGGTGCGCCTGGCCGCTCCGTTTCTCGATCTCATAACATTTTCGCAGGCTGTATATTTCCAAATTGAAACGACTATAACGCCAATTTTTCTATAGATAGGGCGGTTTGTGCCACCCCTTTGGCGATTCGGTAAAAATCTCAACCCCGGTTTCGGTTACGCCCAGGCTGTGTTCAAATTGGGCGGACAGGCCATGGTCGCGGGTAACGGCCGTCCAACCATCGGGCAATATCTTGGTTGCCCAGCCGCCCGTGTTAATCATCGGCTCAACGGTAAAGAACATACCAGCCTTCAGCGCTAACCCCTCCCCCGCCTTGCCATAGTGCAGCACATTGGGCTCATCGTGAAAGACTTGCCCCAAGCCGTGTCCGCAAAAATCGCGCACGACGGAGAACTGAGAGCCCTCAGCCACCTGTTGAATGGCATGGCCAATATCGCCCAGCGTTGCCCCAGGCTTAATGACGCGGATGCCCGCCATCATCGCCTCATAGGTGGCCTCCACCAGCCGCCGCCCCTTAAGCCCAACCTCGCCCACGTAATACATGCGGCTGGTATCGCCATGCCAGCCGTCCACAATAACCGTCACATCGATGTTCAGAATGTCGCCAGTCACCAGTTTTTTGGCGCCTGGAATGCCGTGGCACACCACATGATTAACGCTGGTACAAATGGATTTGGGAAAGCCGCGATAGTTCAGGGGCGCGGGGATCGCCCCATGCTGGACAATATAATCATGGCACAGTTGGTTCAGGCGATCGGTGGTTACCCCCGGCACGACAAAGGGGGTGATGTAATCCAAGGTTTCCGCCGCCAGCCGCCCCGCCGTCCGCATCCCCGCAAAGCCAGCGGCATCGTGAATTTTGATAGATCGTTTTAGCATGGTTATCGGGGCAAAATTCTGGGAATGGGCGGTATCATCCATGCACTATAGTATCGGCTAGGTTCTAAAATGAAGTGCAACACCTTAGAGTGCGGTTTGGAAAAACGAGCACAGGAAAGCGTTGCAGATGAGACAGTATCAACAATTAAGCTTGGACGAAAGAGAGAAGATGGCTCGGCTAAGGCAATCGGAGTCCTCTATAGCGGAGATTGCCTTAGCATTAGGGCGAACATGCAGCACGGTTTATCGTGAATTAAAACGCAATCAGACCGCAAAAGGTGATTATTAACCAGAAAGAGCGCAGCAAAAAAGCGCGGGCCAGCCCTTCGGCGTCTGAGAAAAAAAAGAGACTCCCTTCGGCGCCTGAGAAAAAAAGAGACACCTTCGGCGCGATTGCGGGGGCGACGATTGGATCGCGATTTCGCACTTAAAGAGTGGGTGTTAGACAGAATTATTTATGATTTATGGTCACAAGAACAGATTTCTGGCTTTTTAAAACACCGTCAATCTGACATTAAAAGCATAAGCGTGGAGAGCATCTATAGCTGGATTTACGATAAAAAACAAAGAGATAAAAAGATTTGGCGGCATCTCTGTCGTCGAAAGGCCAAACGAACGCGCCGATACCGCTACAGCGGGGGTGCCAGAATTTCGGATCGGGTTTCCATCCATGACCGCCCTCAAGATGCTGATAGTAAACAACAATTTGAAAACTAGGAGGGCGCTCTGATGGCTTTTTGCCGCAACAGCCAACAGGCTCTGGTGGGTCGTGCCCATGTTATAAAAAAGCAAAACGATGGTCACGCTTAGCATACCCCTGGCTAGCAAATCAGCGTCAGTGACCTCTAAGTCGTTGATTTAATTGCTTAAATATTTTCCTCCTGCAGCGCGCAAAACCCTAACGGTTGATAATGCCCCCTAAATAATAGAGAATTTGCCGATCATCTGTTCGTAACCAAAAAACTTGCCATGCCTATTTACTTTTGTGACCCCTACGCCAGCTGGCAAAAAGAAGGAATTGAAAACACTAAAGGTCGATTGCGTCGCGAATTACCACTCAAAACTGATATAAAGAAAATTTCTGAGGAGGATTATCAAGAAACCATCTTAAACCATAACTTAACACCACGCAAAAGCCTCAACTGGCTCACCCCTCTTGAGGCCTTCACCCAAAATATCCACCTTGTTGCACTTCAAACTTGAATTCAGC
>VEQJ01000183.1 GCA_018883285.1 Alphaproteobacteria bacterium | reverse complement strand
TCAAAAGGGGGCTCAACACCAAAATACATATGGCCGTGGATGCTCATGGTATGCCGCTCCGAACGATTGTTACAGACGGTACCACGCATGATTCTCGCCAAGCGGCCGATTTAATCGATGGATTTAAGGCAGAAAATCTCCTTGCAGATAAGGCTTATGACTGTAATTCTATTATAGAACAATCGATCCTTCAAGGGATAAATCCTGTTATTCCATCCAAAAGAAATCGAAAAATTCAGCGAGACTACGATCAAGATTTGTACAAAATAAGGCATCTTGTTGAAAACGCTTTTCTTCATTTGAAACAATGGCGTGGAATCGCCACGCGATACCTTAAAAATACAAAATCTTTCCTCGCCGCTGTCCACATCCGATGCATCATTATGTGGGCAAAAATCTCGTGACTACACTATCTAATTCTGGGGCCACTATCAAAACCTTTTCCTGCAGTGGCAGCATCTTTGGCTGTTAGACAATTATCGCCTGGCACCAATAACCCTCACGCGAACCAGATCATTGATGCTCTTTCACCTGCGGCGCTTAAGGAGTTCAACAATTTAGCGAGATCGCGCACCTGTTAATAATAACCCAACGGCGGTTTGGGGCGTGGGGTTGTGCCAGGCGGGGATGGCGGCTGGCTGGGCGGCGTGGGGACAGATAAGCGGAAAAAAGTTGGGCGGGCGCCGTGCAGGCCTGGCAATCTTGGTCGGTAGCGCGCAACATTGGCGGAGGTGGGATCGTGGTAATCGCGCTGGTGGGCGCAAAAGCTAAGGCAGCCCTCGCTCCCCCCCACTCTATAGTTGTTCTAATTTAGAAATCCCCACCAATCCCTACACTCCGCCCAACCCCTGAAACGCCAGCAGGCTGGCGGCGTTATGCTGAACAATCGCGTTGAGGGAGCTAAGAAGCATTGGCTTTGGCCGCCAACCCACCGCCAACCCGTTGCCCGCCATCACCCATTGCAGGGCGCCCAGATCATTGCTGCCGTCACCGATGAACAGGCTGTCTTTCGCGCCCCACCCATGCTGTGCGGCCAGGTTTTGCAAAATTTCGGCCTTGGCGGCCTTGCCCAAAATCGGTCGCTGGCAATCGCCCGTGAAGCGGTTGTTGTCGTCAAAAATCAGGCTGTTGCCAAAGGATTGGCGGAACCCCAATCGGCTGGCAATCGTGCTTTTCATCGGGTCATAGCCGCCGGTAATCAGCGCGGTCAGGGTGCCCGCCCCGTTCATGGCCGCCACCGCGGTCGCCATGCCGGGGTTGACCGTAAACCGCTGGCTGGCCTGCACAAACGCCTCATACGGACTACCCGCCAGCAGGGCAAGCCGTTGCAGCAACGATTCCTCAAAACTGATGCCCGTGCCCATGGCGGCATCGGTTAGGGCGGTCATCTGTTGCACCAAATCGCCACCTGGTTGGTTCAGGCCTTGCGCCAGCAGCACCATGCTCTCCTCCGCCACGGTTGTGCCATCCATGTCAAAGCCTGCCAGCCGTTTGGGGGCGGGCGCCCCCGCCTGCCAGGCAAAGTCACAGGCAAATTCATCCGCCAGCGTCAACAGCCATTGGTTGCGGTTTTGAACGGTTGGCGGAGGCGCGGAACCCTGCGTCAGCAATTGTAGTTGCAGCACGCGCAGGGTGCCCGCATCGCTGGCCAGGCTGCTCTGCGTCCACGCGGCCACCTGGATTGGCCAGTCGGCTTGGCTTAGGGAGGCCATCACCGCCGTAACGCGAAGGTTGTCTAGGAATTGGGGGGAGACAAGGGTAAGATAGGTCATGATTCAGCATATAGGGGCTTTGACGAAATTTGCTAGGGGATAATCGCACATTGGTGCAGGTGGTGGCGGGGCCAACCGCCAGCGGTAAATCGGCGGCGGCTTTGGCCTTGGCGGCCTCGGCTTTGGAGGCCTCTGCGTTGGATGCCTCGGCTTTGGAGGATGGTCGCCCCAGCCTGATTATCAATGCCGACAGCGCGCAGCTGTACAACCATCTGCCCATCCTGACCAACCAGCCAAGCAGGGCGGAGCAGGCGGCGGTTCCGCATGACTTGTTGGCCTTTTTGCCGCCAACCGCCGATTATTCGGTTGGCCAATGGCGCCAGGATGCGATGGCGGCGATTGATCGCGCCGTGGCCGCGGGGCAACAGCCGATCGTGGTGGGCGGCACGGGACTGTATCTTAAGGCGCTGATGCAGGGTTTGGCGGTGATGCCGCCGATTCCCCCCGCGGTGCGGCAACAGGGGTTGACGCTGTTGGAAGGGGGGGGGGAGCCTGCGTTGCGCGATGCGCTGGCCGCCCATGACCCGCTAAGCGCCCAACAGATCCGCCCCCGCGACTTTGTTCGCCTGCTGCGCGCCTATGAGGTGGTGGTGGCCAGCGGGCGACCGATTCACGCATGGCATGCTGACCCCCTGCCGCCGTCGCCCTATCGCTTTGTCGTGACCAAACTGCTGCCCGACCGCGCCGAGCTGTATGAAAGGATTAACCAGCGGTTTGCGGCGATGGTGGCGGCGGGCGCGGTGGATGAGGTGGCCGACTATCTGCAACGCTATCCCGATCCGCCCGCCAGCGCGCTGAAAGTCCTGGGCTTTGGCCAGCTGCGCGACCATCTGGCCGGCAAGCTATCGTTGGCGCAGGCGATTGAGGCCGCCGCCACCGCCACCCGCCACTACGCCAAACGGCAATACACCTGGCTTAGGCATCAGATGATTGAGGTGCCACCATGATGCCGTCATCCTCGCGCATGCGGGGATCCATAAAGGCGGCGTGGCTTGGCTAAGTGCTTGTCATTAATGGATTTCCGCCTTCGCGGAAATGACAGATTTTTTGCCGCCCCATTTCCGCTTTCCTCATGTCATCCCACCCCCCTCGTCAAAGCGGCAATCTTATGGCACTAGTGGTGGTTGGCCGTTCACCCCTATCTATCCGCGCTGCCCATGCTATCGATCCCCCCGCCGTTGCCAATTGCCATCATAAACCAACAGGTGCAGGCCGCCTTGGCCGAAGATCAGGCCGCCAACGATGTGACGGTGGCCGCCGTTATCGACCCCCAGCTGGCCATCACGCTGCAGCTGCGCGCGCGCGAAGCGGTGGTGGTGGCGGGCTTAGCCCTGGCCGAGGCCAGCTTTCGCACGCTGTCGCTGCAAATCGATTGGCAACAGGCGGTTCAGGATGGGGAACAGGTGGCCGCTGGCAGCCTGTTGGCAACCGTGTCGGGCTTGGCCAGCGCGCTGCTGTCGGCGGAGCGGACAGCGTTAAACTTTGTGCAGCATCTGTCGGGCATTGCGACCCTGACCAGGCGCTATGTTGAGGCGGTGGC
>VEQJ01000182.1 GCA_018883285.1 Alphaproteobacteria bacterium | reverse complement strand
CTTGCCAGGCAATGCGTCTTTGATCGCATTCCATTGATCTTCAAATAAAAATTTTGTGTATGACATAGCATCACCCTCCGTTGAGCGATTCTATCATAACTCCCTATGAATGTCGACAGTTCCTATTTTGATCAATGAAACCAAGACCGATCAGCGAATTGTTAGCAGCTCCCCTACATGCTGCCGTCCAAGCCAAAAAATCCTTGGCTTTGGAAACGCTCGATATCATCAAAAGCTTTGGTATAGATGAAGATAACCAGATAAAAAATTTAACTTTTACTACTACCCGTATGGTTGAAGTTCAACAGCCAACAAAATTAAAGGACGAACCTAGCTACGAAGCCAAAAAAACAGAAATAAGTGTTCCTTTGTTGTCTTTAATCAATTTACCTAATATGCAGCTTACTGAAATGAATGTCGAAATGGCTTTGCATGTTGTGGTTGAAGCCGATAAACCACTAACAGGGGTTTTAACTCACTCCCAATCACGCAATCTGCCGCCTACTATCAAGATAAATATGAAAATCGTTGATAGTGTTCCAGAAGGTCTGGCCAGAATCAACGATTTGCTAGCTGATATGTTACAAGGTATCAATAAAAAACAGTGATCGTAGAACTGTTAACCCAACAAAGATTTTACTCAATTTTTACCCAGCCTTTAGGAGAAAACCATGGCAGATAGCGTTCCCGCAATTCTTCAAGCTCTACCACTAGAAGCTATTATTGGAGGTCCTTTACAAGCAGCCATCAAAGCACAAGCAATGGCAGCTAACACCACCGTTGATTTTATAAAAAATGTTGGGCTAAAGACTGATAAAAATGGTGATTTGGTCGCTCAGATTGTTGATTTTAAATTTGATCGTACTCTTGAAGAAAATCAGCCGGGCGCAAGACCAGGGGATCCTGCTATTTCCAACTATCGAATTGTTCCTTCCAAACTTTCGGTTCCTTTGTTGGCTATCGTGCCAGTGCCTTTTATACGTATCGATGATATGACTATCGATTTTGAGTACAAAATTCATGATGTTGAAACATCTCAACGAAGCGAAGAGGGCAATATTCAGGGCAAGGTTGAGGTAAATTATTTTGCTGTAAAGGCTGAATTATCTGGCGGTTACACCAACAAATCTTCTAACAAACGTGAAACAGACCAAAGTGTCACGATGCGCATCAATGTCCGCGCCTCTCAGGATGCTATACCCGAAGGTTTGGCACGCGTCTTAGACATGATGCATGAACAGCTTAAGGTTGTACCATTGGAAACTGGCGCCTTATTGACAAAACCAACCGCAAAAATATTGTCTATAAGCAAAACCACAATAAAGCTAGGCACTGCAACTACCGCAATAATCGTAAAAGGTGAAAACTTGGATCGTGCCGCAATCATTGGGCCAGCAACGCCTGAAGATGCTGGTGTTACGGTTACGCTTAACACGACGCCTGCACCAACTACAACAGAACTGTCCATCACTGTTACACTTGCAACGGGCACAGCTGGAGCGAAAGTTGGAGAGAAAACAATCCGAATTTACACTGAAAACGGCACTGCAAGCGCAAAAATTATGATTGTGGAATAACTTTATGACCAGTAGTAAGGGTAGTATTAGGCTGCAATCGCTAATGTCTGGCTTACTGCAGGCCATGAGGCAAGCTCAAGAACTTGAAGACATAGCAGCGGCAAATTTAGGTAACAGCAAGATACAATCTTCTGGTTTGACGATTGCTGACGCACAGTTTGAAATTGCTTGTGAGTTTTTGCCCCCTCCTGATTCTGAAAATACTGTTGTGCCAGATATCCGCATCCGCTTGCTTAATTCAAATAACAGCCAATCAACAAAGCTTGCAGCAAGCGGTATGCGTAATATGTATAATCGTTTGTTTGGTTCGATTAACAGCAAAACATCAGAACAAGTGATAAGCAAAATTCGCTTCCGTCTTGTTTCTAACACCTTGGTGGCAGACGAAATTAAAGATTAGCACCTAATATCACAAGGACGTATGCATGCCACAATCAAAAAGTCTTTTTAACGGAAAAGTTGGAGATGGTGGGCAAAAGTCTGGCCGCGCTGTTTCAGATCTTCATGACTTAATTACTGCAGCTGGCATTGGATATGCACCAGCACAACGTGATAAATGGCAACCCGAAACATTATCGGTTATTAAGGCTTTTCGGCAAGCATGCATAGATTCTGGCAATGCAAAATTTTTGGATAAATTGCACGCTGAGCTTAACAAGAATTGTATTGAACCTAATGACAGCACTGCTTTTAACTTAGCATATCAGGCAAATATTTTAATTGAAATGCCATGCGCTTGCGGCATTGGTGGTATTATTCGATTAAATGATTGGTTTTCTAAAAATCAAATTCTTTATCAAACAGGTGCTGATAAAAGTTTAGGGGATCGCGCAACTTATAAGTTATCTGGTTTTTCAGGATGGGCGATTCAATCAATTGCTCGACGCTGGCAATCTGGTCCAGTCAAAATGGATTGCACGACCTATGTTAACCTTGCTATGGGTGTTTACTTTTCTGGTGAGGCTGCTGGTAAGTATGATGCATCAACACCATTTGGTGGAACCAGCCAAAATAAAATTGCCTATCGATATGATTTTAAATCTCTAGAGCGATCATCTATCGATTTACAAAGTGGCAAAAAAATACCATCCGAAATTACGTCATTTTCTGATTTAATGGAAATTGTTAATAATTTTGATCAAAATGGACTGTATATTGTTGAATGCGCAAAGATGGATGGCTTTGTTACCCACATGGCTCTGCTGCATCGAGGGATGATTTGGGAGTATAATATTATGAAGCCTAAAAATGGTACCCAATTTTTTAACCGACCCATAGAAGCATTTGCGCCTTTTTCAAAAGGCCCCAAAAAAAAGTTTTTTATCTATGGTTTGTAGGATTTTTAGATACATTTTTTAAAGCTATCGGTGCCAAAATTCTGGCCGAACATACGGGGTGCTTTGGTTAGGTCTAAACCGAAACCAAATTCAACCCATTCTTGTTCAAATAGCCCACCAGACGTTGGAAATGACGCTCATTGATGATGCGACCATACTGCTCCGATTCAGCCAGCTTCTCCAAATCCCCATACAATTCTTCCAAACACTGCTTGAAAGCGTCCACAAATGGCAAAATAAGTTCTTTCGGTATCAGCATATAATCTGGTGCAATGCAAGTTTGCCCATTGTTCAAAAACTTGCCATAAATGATGCGACGCGCAGCTGTTGGCAAGTCAAACGAGCGATCCAAAATAGCAGGACTTTTCCCGCCCAATTCCAATGTACACGGCGTCAAATGCTCTGCAGCTGC
>VEQJ01000181.1 GCA_018883285.1 Alphaproteobacteria bacterium | reverse complement strand
TCAGATGGGTATAAGAAACAGCCTTAAGGGCGATATGAGCCTGGTTGGCCCCCGCCCCGCCCTGTTTAACCAGGATGATTTGGTCGCGCTGCGCACCAGCCATGGGGTGCATGAATTGCTGCCTGGCTTAACGGGGTGGGCGCAGGTGAATGGGCGGGATGAGCTGCCCATTCCCGAAAAGGTCGCCCTGGACGCGGACTATCGGCAACGCCAATCTTTGGTCTTTGATCTCAAAATCCTGTGGATGACGCTGCTTAAGGTTTTGCGGCGCGATGGAGTATCCCACTGATGCCGATTCCTGCCATGACCAGATTGCTGCAATCGCTGGTTCATATGAGCCGCCTGGGCAAACAGTTGGTGCTGTTGCTGGTCGATAGCCTGTGTTTGATCACGGCAGTTTGGTTGGCCTATAGCATCCGCCTGGGTCATTGGTTTGTGCCCAATCATGCGCAAGTTTTTTTGATGCTGGCCGCCCCCATATTGGCCATTCCCGTTTTTGTTAAGGTCGGTCTGTATCGGTCGGTCATTCGCTATGTCGGTGAACAGGCGTTGTGGACGGTGGTTAAGGCCATGTTCCTGGCGGGGGTGATGTGGCTTGGCCTGGCTTTTATGACGCAGATGACAGGGGTGCAGGGGGTGCCACGCACAGTGCCCCTGTTGTACGGGATTATTGGGACGATTTTCATTGCCGGCACCCGCTTTGCCGCGCGCTGGCTGTTGTCTTTGCCCTTGCAGCGGCGTGTTAGCGGTCGGCAGGTGTTAATCTATGGCGCGGGGGTTGCGGGGCGGCAGCTGGCGGCCTCGCTGAAGCAGGGGCGGGATATGATGCCGATCGGCTTTTTGGATGATGACCGTGCGCTGCATGGTAAGGATGTCGATGGCTTGCGGGTCTATAAGCCTGGGCAGATGTCCATGCTGCTTGATCGCTATGATGTTCATGATGTCATCGTCACCCTGCCGTCGGTGTCGAACGCCCGCCGGCGCGAGGTGGTGTTGTTTTTGGAAGGTTTTCCCGTCCGCGTCCGCATTTTGCCCGCCATGGCCGATATTGCCAGCGGTCGCCACCTGGTCAACATGGTGCGCGAAGTCGATATCGGCGATTTGCTGGGGCGGGACGCGGTGGCGGCTGACCCCCTGCTGCTGCAACGTTGTATCGCGGGCAAAGTGGTGATGGTGACGGGGGCGGGCGGATCGATTGGATCAGAGCTGTGTCGGCAGATTGCCGCAATTGGCCCCGCCAGCCTGCTGCTGTTGGAAGCCAGTGAGCATGGCCTGTACCAAATCGATCGGCATCTGCGCACCCTGACCGATTGCCCTATCACCCCCTGCCTGGGTTCGGTTGAGGATGCGGGGCTGGTGACCAGGCTGCTTAGCCAGCATCGGGTGCAGACCATCTACCACGCCGCCGCCTATAAGCATGTGCCCCTGGTCGAAGGCAATGTGATGCAGGGGGTGCGCAACAACATTGTCGGCACGATGGTGATGGCGCAGGCGGCCTTTGACGCGGGTGTTGAGCGTTTTGTGCTGATTTCCAGTGATAAAGCCGTGCGCCCCACCAATGTGATGGGCGCCACCAAACGTTGGGCAGAGCTGGTGATTCAGGATTATGCCTGGCGTGCGCGTGAGGCTAAGCGTGGGCAATGTTTCTGCGCGGTGCGTTTCGGCAATGTGTTGGGGTCATCGGGGTCGGTTATCCCGCTGTTTAAGGAGCAGATTGCCCATGGCGGCCCCATAACCGTCACCCATCCCGAAGTCACCCGCTATTTCATGTCGATTCATGAGGCGGTTGAGCTGGTGATACAGGCGGGCGGTCTGGCCAACGGGGGTGAGGTGTTTTTGCTGGATATGGGTGAGTCGGTGAAAATTATCGATCTGGCGCGCAACATGATCCGCCTGGCGGGGCATTCGGTGCGGGATGAGGCTAACCCCGATGGCGATATTGCGATTGAGATTGTTGGGATGCGCCCCGGCGAAAAGCTGTATGAGGAGCTGTTAATCGCTGACAGCAATGCCGAGGCAACCCCCTATGCCAAAATCATGCGGGCAAAGGAACCGTGCCTATCCGCAACCGTGCTGGCGGGTTTGATTGATCGGTTAAGGCAATCAATGGCGGCAGGGGATGAGGCGGCGGTGCGCTCTATCCTGATGGCGGTGGCCAACAGCGACTCACCCAAACAGCAGCAGGTGGTGGATGCGGCCTAACCGCAACAACCAGCGTGCAACAGGCTGTGAAGCGCTATAATAGGGTGTTAGCAAGAAAGTAACCATAAGCCCTTAAAATTAACTGGACTTGTCACCGTAACTGATTAATTTTAATGGGACGTTCATCATCTTCTTCTCCAGCTCTTGAAAACACCATGGTCGAGACAGCCCCATCCCAAGAACCGACAATGGAAGAAATTCTTGAGTCTATTCGTAAGATCATCTCTGAGGAGGATGAGCCAGCTGCCGATGCGGCCGCCGCGGAGCAAGCTGCCGAACCCGCCACCGCCGCCGACAACAAAGCCGTTGAGGAAGAGGTGTTGGCACTGGTCGATTTGATCGAGGAAGAAGAGGAGGGGCAGGAGGAGGAGCAGGAAGAATCATTGCCTGAGCCCCCCACCGAAGAAGATGCAATAGAAGAAGCGGTTGAGACGGAGGAAGAGGTGGAAACGCCTAGCCCCCCATCGGCCAGGTCGTCTGCCCCGCCGCCACCGTGGGCCATCGATGATGACGATGAAGAGCTTATCAAATTGGTGTCTGAGCGTACCGCCGATGCGGGGGTGGCCGCCTTTACCGATTTGGCGCGCGCCGTGCATGGCCCATGGCCATTGGGGGATGAGGACAAAACCGTTGAGGGTATGGTGTTGTCGCTGTTAAAGCCATTGTTAAAAGAATGGCTGGATCTGCATCTGCCTGGGTTGGTTGAGGAATTGGTGCGCCATGAGATTGAACGGATGGTTCGCCGCGCCCGCCCCGATATTTTCAAGAAATAGCCTCTCAGAACATTGATCCGCCATCATCAGGCTGCATATTTCCAAATAGTGTAGTCACGAGATAAAAAGCATGTTATAAGTTTCCTGTTGTGTTATTTTTAAGCAGGATTTTTTGCTATGGATAAGATACTGATTCACCATCGCCATGATTTATCGGACAAGGTTTGGGAGAGGTTAGAGCCTCTTTTGCCGGGCAGAAAGGGTTCATGGGGCGGGATAGCAAAAGATAATAGGCTGTTTATTAACGGTGTTTTGTGGTGGCTTAGGACGGGCGCGCCTGTGCGGGACATTCCCGCTGATTATGGCCACTGGAGCAATATTCATCGTCGTTTTTGCCGTTGGCGTGACAATGGGGTTTGGGAGAAAAT
>VEQJ01000180.1 GCA_018883285.1 Alphaproteobacteria bacterium | reverse complement strand
TATAATTTTACCAAGAAACTCAAAGCCTTGCGCTTCTGCTCCCCCTATGAAAAAATCTGCCAAGCATGGAAAGACGATCCCTCACCCTTCCATGCCAACCCTCACCTCTTCATCGTGGGACTAAACACCTATCCCCCTCCCGCCTCTTATATAAAAAAGGGGGAGGGGGGACACTCTCCCCTTGCGGGGGAGTCGGATCGCGTCAGCGATTCGGTGGGGGGTATGCAGCGCTGGTCTTTACTGTTGTTTTTGGCATCCAATTCGTTAAAGTTCAGTATTAGCACCCAATCCCCCTAATAAAGGAAACGCCATGACCACCCAATCCGACGCCATTATCGCCTTTATTCTTAAGCATGAGGGGGGGTATGTGAACGATCCCCATGATGCGGGGGGTGAAACCAATTTTGGTATATCCAAGCGGCAATATCCCAATCTGGACATCAAAAACCTGACCAAACAACAGGCGGCGGATATCTATAAGCGTGATTATTATGCGAGGGTTAAGGGCGATTCGATGCCCGCCTGGCTGGCGCTGCTGCTGACCGATTTTGGGGTTAACGCGGGCACGGGGACGGCGGTACGGCTGTTGCAACGGATTTTGGAGCAGGATGTTGATGGTATTTTGGGCAAAAACAGCATGGCCGCGGTGCAACGGGCGGTGGCTGATCCTAACAATCAACTATGCCAAGACTATGTGGCGGGGCGGCGGGCGTATTATCAGAATTTGGCGGCCAACAAACCCAGCCAGCAAAAGTTTTTGAAAGGCTGGCTGAATCGTACCAATGAATGTGCCGCGCTGGCCGAGCAGTGGGCGCAACAATAGCCCGCCAGCCAATCTAACTGGATCTAAGGCTTAAAGATTTCTTTGGGGGTAACGGGTTTGGCCTTACCCACTGGTCTTAGTAAAGATTCCTTCAGCAAAACGATGCTGATGCGCCGATTGGTGGGAGCGTTGGGATTGTCCTTGTTAAAGGGATCTGTTTCCGCCTTACCCTCAACCCGCATGACATTTTTGATCGGAAAGCCCGCATCCGTCAAAATTCGGCGGCTGGCGTTGGCGCGGTCGGCCGACAATTCCCAGTTGCCATAGTTGGCACGCCCACCAAAGGGAATGGCATCGGTATGACCGCTGATGCTGATACGATTGGGCATGGTTTTGATGACATCAGCCACTTTTTTCAACAGGGCAACGGTGTGATCCAGGGGGATGGCGCTGCCGCTGGTAAACATTTCAACCTTGGCCTGATCGACCAGCTGAATTCTTAACCCTTCGGGCACGCGATCAATCACCAGATTGTCGGCCAGGTTTTTCAATTCTGTTTGTTCCTCAATCGCTTTTTTTAGCTGCTCTTCGGCTTTCTGAAAGGATTTTTGTTCGATCTCTTCCATTTTTTTGGCGACCTGATCCTTGCTTATTTCTGGCCCTGAATCGGCATCTTTAACCTCTGGTGGATTATCTTGTCCTTCAGGATCCTTAATTCCTGTTAACTGAAAGACCGTCATTTGGGACGTTGGGCTAGCCTGCACACCTTTTTCTCCTGGGGATTGACCTGCCAGTACCCCATCGCTACCGCTTTCCTGGGTTACCGCAATCGCAATCGGGGCAAAGTAGTTGGAAATACCGCGTTTTTGCTCCTCCGTGGTGGCGTTCAGCAGCCATAGCAATAGGAAAAAGGCCATCATAGCGGTCACAAAGTCGGCATAGGCCACCTTCCAGGCACCGCCATGGTGACCATGTCCGCCACCTTTTTTGATGCGCTTGATGATGATGGGTTGGGCACCCCCCTCCTGCTTGCCACCGCTGCCTTTTTTGCTCATGGGCTTAATACCTTACATTTGAGGAGCTTGGCTAATCGCCTCCTCAACCTCAAAAAAGGTGGAACGAAATTCATCAGGCAGGGCTTTGCGCGCCAATTCAATCGATATGGCGGGGGCATACCCCTGCATATGGGATAACAGGGCTACCTTCATACAGTTAAAATAGTGCCCTTCAGCCTGAAAGGCAGAATTAATAGCATTAGCCATCGGCGCACAAAAACAATAGGCGATGAAGACCCCAGCAAAGGTTCCGACCAGCGCCGCACCAATCAAATGCCCCAATACGGCGGGCGGTTCGGTAATTGACCCCATGGTGTGAATCACCCCCAACACCGCTGCAACAATCCCCAGGGCGGGGATACCATCAGCGACTGATTGGATGGATCCGCCCAGCATATGACCAAAATTGTGATGATTCTCCAATTCTCGATCCAACACGACTTCAAGCTCATTGGGATCATCACTACCTAGCGTCCACAACCGTAAATAGTCACACAGAAATTCTAAGGCATGATGATCGTGGCTGAATTTTGGAAAATTGTGAAACAGGCTGCTTTCATGCGGCTTATCAATATGCGGTTCAATCGCCAATGTCCCCTTGGTTTTGACCAGGCGCAAAATTTGGTACAGCATTACCAACAGTTGCAAATAATCGGCCTTTTGATAACACGCCCCGCCCGTCACCTTTTTCATCATCAGCTTAACGTTTTTCAACACGATTGGCGGTTGCCCAATAATATAGGCGCCGGTGGCCGCCCCCAAAATAATAAGAAATTCAAATGGTTGCCACAGAACATGGATGTGTCCGCCATGGGCGAGATAGCCGCCCATCACACAGGCAAAAACCACGATGACACCAATGTAAAACTTCATGATTCCTTAACCCCAACATCATCGCAAGACTGATCGTCATAGGGTTATTGAAGCATTACTTTGGTTAATAAGCTGTTAGCAGAGACTTAAAACAGTTTGGTGGCTTGGGTATAGGTAAGAGGCCATTCGCCCTAAACGTCTAGGTTGCTGACCTTATGGGCATTGGCCTGGATAAATTCGCGGCGCGGTTCAACCACATCGCCCATCAGGGTGGAAAACACCTGCTCCGCCTCATCCAAATGTTGCAACTTAACCTGCAACAGGGTGCGTTTGGTGGGATCCAGCGTGGTTTCCCACAGCTGGTCAGGATTCATTTCACCCAAACCCTTATAGCGTTGGAAACTCAGCCCTTTGCGCCCCGCGTCCATCGCCGCCTGAAACAGGGCTTGTGGCGTGCTGATTTCGATGGGGTTGCCGCTGTCAGCGCCCAGGGTTAGTGGCTGTTCATAATACTGCTTCATGTCGGCGACCACCTGTGCCAGGCGATAGGCTTCGGGCGATACCAGCATTTCGGGCGACAGGCCAAAGCGGTTTTCCACCCCATCATCCATCAGTTGCAGGGCGACGCGACCACTTGGCTCAACCGTTACCGTCCATTGCTGATTGGTTTTGGCATGAAAGCGGTTCAGACGCTCTTGCAGGGTGCGTGCCGCCCCCGTTAC
>VEQJ01000179.1 GCA_018883285.1 Alphaproteobacteria bacterium | reverse complement strand
GGTCTGCATGGGCGCGGGAACCATCAGCAACTGGGCGTACCAGCTGCCCGACCTGATGGCGGTCGCGCAGGCGGCGTAGGGAAGCTTGGGGGGGGGGGTGGATTCCTAGTCTGCTTAAGGTTGCTGCCCCTATCGGATGGATTGCAGATTCCTGGCTAGGAACCGCGATGAAACAAATCCCAAAAGAATCGGGCTTTTTGATCGTTTAATGTAAGAGGTTGGTTGGTATCACAATGTTCTTCAAGAATCTTGCCAACTGTATTCATAACGTCCAAATGATTATACGGATCAATGCAAACCGTTAGGGATTTTTTGTTGGTGTAAGCAATGATTCCATAGCCGCCTATTTGTTCCCTCAGTTTATTTATGTTTTCTACGAATTTTTGGCAGGAATTTTCATCCTTACAGGTGAAACCCAAAACCACATTATAATTGTCTGATGCGCTGCCATGAGGCCAGCAGTAGGTAAATTTGGGGTCGATGACGAGAGATTGGGGTTGGCCAGTCAAAACCCCCAAAGCGGCTTTTACATAAGCAGCATAGGTGGTCACCGACCATTCAGTCGTTTGATTCATGTTACTTAATTACAATTATTTGTAAGATTCGTAGAACTATTAAACAAAACTATCGTATAAGTGTCAAGGGGGTTTTTGTGAATCTTTCGTGATAATTAAATTTTCTTTTTAATACATATTTTTAACAAGAAATTTCATAATAACAAGATAGGAGGTGGCTGATCTTGTCGGCGCAAAATTCCAACGGGAACTTTTTTAAAACAGCGTCTTATTCGGCTAAGGCTTGGTATGCTGGAAAGGTACAAAAACCGCTACAGCGCATTCAGATCCAGTTGGCCTTCAAAGACCTGGGTGGCGGCGCCGATCATCAGCACGTGGTTATCGGGCAGCCATTCGATGGTCAGGGTGCCGCCAGGCATCGCCACCTGCACCCGCCGATCGGTCAGGTTGCGGGCGGCGGCGGCCACCCCCGCTGCACAGGCGCCTGATCCACAGGCCTGGGTTAAGCCCGCGCCCCGTTCCCAGGTGCGCATTTCAACATGGCCGCGGTCGATCACCCGAACAAAGCTGACATTGGCGCGATCGGGCAACAGCGGGTGATGCTCCACCTGAGCGCCCAGCCGCGCCACCTGCGCCAAATCCAATTGCGGCACAAAGAAAATGGCGTGGGGGTTGCCCATGCTGACGGTGACAGCGGGGGGCAGCTCGGCCAGGCCAAAATCAACCGCCATGGTATCGCGCGGCTCAGCCAGCGGGATATCGCGCCAATCCCGTCGTGCCTCACCCATATCCACGCAAAACAGACCGTCCGCCGCCTGGCTGCATTCCAACAGCCCCGCCACGGTTTGGATAACCACCTGGGTTTTGGTGGGATCCTCAGCAAACAGCAGCTTGGCCACGCAACGGCTGACATTGCCACAGGCGCCCGCCTGGCTGCCATCCTGGTTATAAATTTCCATAAAAACATCGGCTTCAGCGGGCTGCGACGCGGGGTGCAGGATGACCAGCTGGTCAAAACCAACGCCGGTGTGGCGGTTGCCAATCGCCTGAATCTGTTGCGGCGACAGGGAAATCGTTTGATAACGTCCATCCAACACCACAAAGTCGTTGCCTAGTCCATGCATTTTGCGAAAATGCAGCATTGCTTGCCCCCCAAATTTTTACACAGGTTTTCTTAGCATGTTTGATTCCCTTGCCAAACGATTTGATAGCGTTTTCCAAAAACTGCGCGGCAAAGGGCTGTTGTCAGAGGCCGATGTCGATGCCGCCCTGCGCGAAATTCGGATAGCGTTGTTGGAGGCGGATGTCGCCCTGCCCGTCGCCAAACAGCTGATTGCCGATATTCGGGAGCAGGCGGTCGGCCAGGCGGTTTTAAGCAGCGTTAGCCCCGGTCAACAGGTGGTGAAAATCGTCCATGACGGCCTGCTAAAGCTGTTGGGGACTGAGGCAGTGCCGCTGAACCGTCGCGCGACGCCGCCAGCGGTCATTCTGTTGGTCGGGTTGCAGGGATCGGGGAAAACGACGACGGCGGGTAAGCTGGCGCGTTATTTGGGTGAGCGTGAACGCAAACAGGTGATGTTGGCCTCGCTGGACACCTATCGCCCCGCCGCGCGCGAACAGTTAAGCGTGCTGGCCAGCCAGCTGGGTCTACCCGCGCTGCCCCCCACCACGTCGGGTACGCCTGTAGAGCTGGCCAAGGCCGCGTTGGCATTGGCGCAGCGGCAGGTGGTCGATGTGCTGATCCTGGATACCGCCGGCCGTCTGGAAATCGATGCGGACATGATGCGGGAGCTGGTGGCGATTCAACAGGCGGTGCCGGCGCAGGAAATCCTGCTGGTCGCCGACAGCATGTTGGGGCAGGCGGCGGTGGCGATGGCGCAGGGGTTCCAGGCGCAATTGCCGCTGACGGGACTGATCCTGACCCGCCTGGATGGTGATGCGCGGGCGGGGGCAGCGCTTAGCGTGCGGCAGGTGACCGGCTGCCCGATTAAATTTATGGGCACGGGGGAGAAGTTGGAGGCGTTGGAGGTCTTTCACCCCGACCGCCTGGCCAACCGCATTCTGGGCATGGGCGACATCGTCACCCTGGTCGAACGCGCCGCCGAAAAGCTGGAGCAGCAGGATATGGAGGAGGCCGCCAATCGGCTGGCCGCGGGGCAATTCGACCTGACCGACGTGCTGAAACAGTTGCAACAGGTCAAAAAGCTGGGCGGTGTTGGCGGCGTGATGGGCATGTTGCCAGGGGTTGGCAAGATTAAGAAAATGATGGCGGAGCAGGGCGGGGCGGTGGAGGCGGGCATTGCGCGGCAGGAGGCGATTATCCTGTCGATGACCCGCTTTGAACGCCGCAACCCCAAACAGCTGAACGCCAGCCGCAAACGGCGGATTGCAGCGGGCAGCGGCACGGAGGTGTCGGAGATTAATCGCCTGCTGAAAGGCTATTACGACATGGCCGACATGATGAAAAAATTGCGAGGCGCGGGCGGTGCCAAAATGCTAAGCCGTGGCGGCCTGAAAAACCTGTTTGGGGGGATGTAGCAATGGTTACGGGTAGCGTTACAGATGACCTGCTGATTGCGTTGGGGGAGAGCGCCCGCACCGCCTATGGCCAGCTGCAACTGGCGGGGGAGGATGCCAAGAACGCTGCCCTGCTGGCGGCGGCGGAGCAGATAGAGGCGCGGGCGGATCAGATTTTGGCGGCCAACGCGGTGGAGGTGGCGGCGGGGCAGGCGGCGGGAATGACCGATGGCCTGCTGGATCGTCTGCTGCTGACCCCAACGCGGGTGCAGGCGATGGCCGATGGTGTGCGCAGCGTGGCGGCGCTGCCCGACCCGGTTGGGC
>VEQJ01000178.1 GCA_018883285.1 Alphaproteobacteria bacterium | reverse complement strand
GCTCATGTACTTCTATGTACACTCCCGCCGTCGCTGCGCTATGGCGCGCCCAGCCGCTCCGTTTCTCGACCTCGTAACATTTTCGCAGGCTGTATATTTCTAAATTGGAACAACTATATAGCCAGATTTCCTGAGATTTTCCCTAAACCGTTATAGTTGTTTCAATTTAGAAAGGGGAATGACTATAAGGCCACAGCCGCCAGCGTTTGCCGCTGTTCCTCAACCGTTGCGTTGCACAGCAGCACGGCGTCGCAGCCGGCCTGCAACGCCTGATTCGACAGGGCGCCGTAATCGCCCTTCAGCGCTCCCATCTGCACATCATCCGACAGCAGCAGGCCGTGAAAGCCCAGATTGCCCCGCACAATTTGCTGAACCACCGTGGGCGACAGGGTGGCGGGCAGGGTGGAATCCACCGCATTCAGCACCACATGGGCGGTCATTGCCCAAATTTTATCGCCAAAATGGGCGCTTAAGACCTTAAAGGGCACAAAATCGGTTTGATCCAGCTCCGCCAGGCTGGCCTGAATCACCGGCAGATCCAGGTGACTGTCGACATTGGCGCGGCCATGACCAGGCAAATGTTTAATAATCGGCGTTATGCCCCCCGCCAACAGCGATTCGGCATAGGCGGTGCCCAGCAAGGTTACCACCGCGGGATCCTGGCTAAAGGCGCGGTCGCCGATAATCGGGTCGGCGCTATCAATCGGCACATCCAACAACGGGGCACAGTTAACCGAAATCCCCAGCTCTTGCAACATGGCGGCTTGCTGGCTGGCCAAGGCCTTCACCGCCGCAATCGCACCATCGATATCGCCCGATGCGTAACGCGCACCAAAGCTGGCCATCGCGGGCTGATCTGGCCAATGCGGGGGGGTCAGACGGCGAACCCGACCGCCCTCCTGATCTATCAAAATTGGCGCATCGGCACGCCCAACCGCCTGGCGCAAATCGTGGCACAGCTGTTTAACCTGGGCGGGATTATCGCAATGGCGGGCAAACAAAATAAAGCCCCATGGCTGTTGCTGGCCATACAGCTGCGCCTCCTCCACCGTTAGCGAAACACCACTGCTGGGCCCCACAATAATCGGCCGTACCCCAGCGGGGATGATGGGCGCGGCGTTGGTCAGGCTATCCCGCACCCTGCCCTACTCCTTAACGCCAGACAGATCCACGATGCTGCAGGCTTGTTTGCTGGTTTTCAGCGATTGGCAGACTTGGTTGGCGGTGGCGCGGTCGGGCATAGGCCCCGCCAGCACCCGATAGCGATAAACGCCCGCCGGCTTATCCAACGGCCGCACATCCAGCGCATATTCCCGCAGGCTTACAAATTTGCCCTGCAACCTTTGCCATTCAGCCTGGGCATCGCTTTGAGTTCGCACCGCCGCCAGCTGAAGGCGCAGGGGTTGCCGCACCACGCCCTTGCTATCGGGCAAGCCAAAGGTTGCCCCAGTCTTGCCGGCGCTATCTTTAGCATTGCTAGCGGTTGGCGCAGCTTTTGCCTTACCCTGGTCTTGTGTTTTCTCTTGCGGCTTATCCTGAGGTTTTTGTGGGGTGGCCGTGCCATTCTGATTGGTGGTTTTGGCAGCTGCAGAGGCGCCCGAAGCCGAGGCCGCAGTCGCAGTTGCAGTCGTAGTCGTCGCGACCGCTTGGGCGGCTGAGGATGCAGGGGGCGATGACTGACCAACGGGATTGATGGTTGGCGGCACGGGATTGGCGACCGCCCCTGATGGGGTTGATGGTGCCAAAGCGGTCGGAGCTGTCGCAGCTGATGGGGCAGTCGTGGTAGCGGCCGCGCCACCATTAGCATCAGCAGCCGCATTCGCGCCGCCATTAACACTGGCAGCTGCAGCGCCCGCATTTGAACTTTCACCACCATTGCCGGCTGGCGCGGGGGCAGGCTGTTGCATTTGTTCGGCCACCTTAACGGGCGCTTCGACGGGCGATGCAACCGTGGCCTCAGCCTCTGGCTTGCGCCCCAACAATTCCTGATAGATCAGGGCATCTTGGTTGGGAACCTCCATCCCGCCAGGGTCGCTGGGCTTAACCCGAACGGGGCTGGTAGCGGCCGCAATCAGTGGCAGGGCGGATGGATCCACCGCCCCCCCATCACCAGCCAACAGCTGATAGCCGCCATAGCCCACTCCCAACAGAATCAGGATTATCAAAAGGACATAGCGCAATGGCCGCCCCGATTGCCCTGATTGACCCGTTTCACCATGGCCAGCATGGCGCATACCACCATCCCAATTGGCAGGTCGCATCGTTCGCCCCTCATCGATTGCTGAAAATTGATTGGCCGCAAATTGTTGCGCCTGTACCCTTTTTGCCTGTGCCGCCTCAACCAACTGCGGGGGGATTTTGCCATGAATGCCACCGCCATAACCACCGCCACCACCGCTGCGATAATTGGGATCCAGATGCAGCTCTATGGACGGGCGGGCGGATGTTGCGCCCACAGTCGGCCTGTTGACAGCTGCCCCATGGGAATTATCCCCATGGGAATTATCCAAGGCCAGGGTGGGATCGCGGAGAAAAGGTAATTGGGTCATGGGGGCAGTCTAACGGGTCAAAACTAACTGCGCAATTCCTCAACAGGAACCACGCCCAAAATGGCCAGGCCAGCGGCCAACACGTTGCGTACCCCCTGCACCAACGCCAATCTGGCCAGGGTTAGCGCGGGATCGGTCGGCTGAATAAAACGCAGCAGGGTTTCCTCCCGCCCCTCATTCCACAGAGCGTGCAGGGCTGCCGCCACCTCATAGAGGTAATAGGGGATGCGGTGCGGTTCCCGCTCCACCGCCGCCGCCATCAGCAATCTTGGCCATTGGGTCAGCAGGCGGATCAGCGCCAGCACGCTATCCTCCGTCAACAGGCTAAGGTCGGCCGTCGCCAAATCGGGCTGCGCCAACTGCGGCATAGCCTCCGCCGCTTGCCGAAAGACAGAGCAGCAACGGGCGTGGGCGTATTGCACATAGAAAACAGGGTTTTCACGGCTTTGTTCGCGCACCGCGGTCAGGTCAAAATCCATCGGCATGTTGTGTTTGCGCCACAACATCATGAAACGCAGGGAATCGCGCCCGACCTCCTCAATCACTTCGGCAACGGTGATAAAGGTGCCGCCACGCTTTGACATTTTTTTCAGCGCGCCCCCCTCCAAAAATTTTACCAGCGCGGTCAACGGTGCCTCTAACCGCACGCGCCCATGCGATAAGGCCTTGGCCGCCGCCTCAAACCGCGCAACATAGCCCGCATGATCCACGCCTAGCGGCACGATTAAGGTATCAAAGCCCCGCTCAATCTTCTGCCAGGTGTTGGGCAAATCGCCCGCGATATAGGTCCATTCACCATTGCTGCGTTGCAGGGGGCGATCCTGCAC
>VEQJ01000177.1 GCA_018883285.1 Alphaproteobacteria bacterium | reverse complement strand
TTCCAGCACCTCATAGCCACGCGGTGCTAAAAAGCTATCAATGGCCAGTTTTTGCGGGCGACAGGGTGAATCCTGGTGCTGTCGTCAAAACGGCGGCCAACCCTATCAACAACTAGCTGTTCATCGCCTTCACCACCTCTTCACAGACTTTTTTGGCATCGCCAAACAGCATGTAGGTGTTATCCTGATAGAACAGTGGGTTATCAACGCCAGCATAGCCCGCGGCCATGCTGCGTTTCACAAACAGCACCGCCTTAGCCAAATCGACATCCAAAACAGGCATGCCGTAAATCGGGCTAGCGGTATCGGTTTTGGCGGCAGGGTTGGTCACGTCGTTCGCCCCGATGACAAAGGCAACATCGGCGGTGGCAAACTCACGGTTAATCTCCTCCAGCTCAAACACCTCATCATAGGGCACGTTGGCCTCAGCCAGCAGCACGTTCATATGGCCAGGCATCCGCCCTGCGACGGGGTGAATGGCGTATTTCACCTCAACCCCTTCGGCCTTTAGCAGGTCGGCCATTTCGCGCAGGGCATGTTGCGCCTGTGCCACCGCCATGCCATAGCCCGGCACGATGATCACCTTGCGGGCGTTTTTCATCATAAAGCCCGCATCCTCTGCACTACCAGTCTTAAAGGAACGTTGGACGCCATCGCCCTGACTGGCGGCGGTGCTGCCCGCCCCCGCATCGCTGCCAAAACCACCCAGAATGACGTTAAAGATCGAACGGTTCATCCCCTTACACATGATATAACTTAGAATCGCCCCTGAAGAGCCAACCAGGGCACCAGTAACAATCAGCAGGTTGTTGTGCAGGGTAAAACCAATGCCGCAGGCCGCCCAGCCGGAGTAGGAGTTTAGCATCGACACCACCACCGGCATATCGGCGCCGCCAATCGGGGTAATCAGAAAGAAGCCTAAGGCCAGGGATGCCAATACCAGCAGCCAGAACAGCAGCGGGCTTTGGGTCATCACAAACAACACAGTCAAAACCAACACGCCCGCACCCAGCAGGGCGTTCAGCAAATGTTGGGCTTTGAAGTTTAACGGCTTGCTGCCCATAATGCCCTGCAATTTGGCAAAGGCCACCACCGATCCGGTAAAGGTAATCGCCCCAACCGCTAAGCCCAAGCCCATTTCAATCAAGCTGGCGGTGTGGATGTTACCGACCGCGCCAATACCAAAAGCATGGGGCGCATAAAAAGCCGCCGCCGCCACAAAAACCGCCGCCAAGCCAACCAGGCTGTGAAAGCCCGCGACCAGTTGGGGCAAGGCGGTCATGGCAATTTTTTTGGCAATGACGATACCGATGGCACCACCAATCGCGATCCCCGCGATTACCCAACTTTGGCTGCCAATCTGCGCCATCGCGGTCAGAATCGCAATCAGCATCCCCACCATGCCATATTGGTTACCACGCCGTGATGACACGGGGGAGGAGAGCCCCTGCAACGACAAAATAAACAGAATGGCGGCACCCAGGTATAACAGCGCGGCTAAATCAGCAGACATCAGACGTAATCCCTAAAAAGCAAAAAAAAATTAACGATTTTTCTTAAACATTTGCAGCATGCGGCTGGTCACCGCGAAGCCGCCGAAGATATTGACCGAAGCCAACACCACCGCCAGAAAGCCTAAGACTTTGGAAAAACTAAAGGATTCCAGCCCCGCCGCAAAAATCGCGCCGACAATAATAACGCTGGAAATCGCATTGGTGACCGCCATCAGCGGGGAATGCAGGGCGGGGGTTACCCGCCAAATCACGTAATAGCCAACGAAACAGGCCAACACCAGGGTGGTGATCCCCATAATCAGCACGCTGTTGCCCCCCGCAGCGCCCGCAGCCGCATTGGCGGCGGCCAAAGCCTGATCGGCGGCGGTCTGCGCCAAAATATTGGCCTCAGTGGCCAGCTTTTGCGCCGTACTGACCAGGTTGGCGGCTTGGTCAGCCAAAATGGTTTGATTCATCGCAACGATCCCTTCATTCAAAAAAATTATGCAAAATTGCCGTGAACGGTTACGCCATTTTCGGTCAACAGCGTCGATTTGATAATCTCATCCGCGCTGTCCCAGGCCAATTGCTTAGCCTCTTTATCCCAAAGCAAATTGACAAAATTCAGCAGGTTTTTGGCGTACAGCGCGCTGGCATCCTGCGGCAGGCGGGCGGGCACGTTACGATAGGCCACCACCTTAACGCCATAGGCTGTCACCACCTCATTGGCCTGCGAAATGGCACAGTTGCCGCCGCTTTCCACCGCCAGATCGACAATGACAGAGCCTGGCCGCATGTCGCGCACCATTTCCTCAGTAATCAGCATCGGGGCTGGCCGCCCAGGAATCAGCGCGGTGCAGATGGCAATGTCGGTTTTTTTCAGGGTTTCGTGAATTTTGGCGCTTTGGCGTTTTTTGTAATCCTCATCCACCTCTTTCGCATAGCCACCGCTGGTTTCCGCATCGGCCGCTGCCTCAACCTCCACAAAGCTGGCACCCAGGCTTTGCACCTGCTCCTTGGCGGCGGCACGCACATCAAAGGCCGACACGATGGCACCGTTACGGCGGGCGGTGGCGATCGCCTGCAACCCTGCAACCCCCGCGCCCAGCACCAGCACGCGGGCGGGGGCAATAGTACCCGCCGCCGTCATCATCATCGGGATAGCGCGATCATAGACCGCCGCCGCGTCCAACACCGCCTTATAACCCGCCAGATTGGCCTGGCTGGACAACACGTCCATGCTTTGGGCGCGGGTGATACGGGGCATCAATTCCATCGCAAAGGCCGAAATCTGCCGCGCGTTGTACAGGGGGATGGCATCGGCAGCCTGATAGGGATTTAACGCCCCAATCAGCACCGCTCCCTGCTTAAAGGCGGCCAGCTCATCGACCGCACGCGCCTGCGACTCCTTACCGCCCAGCGGGCGTTGCACCTTAAGCACCAGATCCGCCCCCTGCAGCGCGCTGGCAAAATCGCCGACCACACTGGCACCAGCCGATTGATACAGCCCATCGCTGAAATTGGCATGGGCACCTGCCCCCGATTCCACCACCACGGTCATGCCCATATCGACATATTTTTTGACGGTATCGGGGGTTGCCGCCACGCGGGTTTCATCAGGGCGACGTTCGGTCAGAATAGCAAGTTTCATCAGGCTTTTGTTCCTTAAGGGACACGGGCTTATGGATTACAGGACGGAACCGCCCATCGAAGAATGGCAATGTTATACCAGCCACCGACCGACTTGGCAATCTTAGCCGTCTTAGCCTTGGCTGAATTCAAGTTTGAAGTGCAACAAGGTGGATATTTTGGGTGAAGGCCTCAAGAGGGGTGAGCCAGTTGAGGCTTTTGCGTGGTGTTAAGTTATGGTTTAAGATGGTTTCTTGATAATCCTCCTC
>VEQJ01000176.1 GCA_018883285.1 Alphaproteobacteria bacterium | reverse complement strand
GGATTAAAGCAATATGCGGCCAAGCAGAAACGCAACAATCAAACCCTGGTAGCAATTGCCTGTGGCGCCAACATGAATTTTGACCAGCTGCGCTTTGTGGCGGAGCGGGCCGAATTGGGTGAGCAGAAAGAGGCGATTTTCGCCGTCACCATTCCCGAACGGCCGGGCAGCTTTAAGGCCTTTTGCCAACTGCTGGGCAATCGTGCCATCACCGAATTTAACTATCGCATGACCGACAGCCAGCAGGCGCATGTGTTCGTCGGCATCAAAACCCAAAATCATAACGAAATCGCCACCCTGTTGCAGAAGTTTGAGGCGCATGCGATCCCCGCCCTCAACCTAAGCGACAACGAAATGGCAAAGCTGCATGTGCGCCACCTGGTCGGCGGCCACACCCCCGCCACCCAGCCGCCAACCCACGAAGTTCTCTATCGCTTTGAGTTTCCTGAGCACCCTGGCGCCCTGCTAAAATTCCTGAAAGCGGTCGGGGAAAGCTGGAACATCAGCCTGTTTCACTATCGCAACCATGGCGCCGACTATGGTCGCGTGCTGGTAGGGTTGCAGGTGCCGCCGCAGGATCACAAGGCCTTTCAGGAATTTCTTAAAAAGCTCGGCTACAGCTACATCAACGAAACCGATAACCCTGCTTATCCCCTGTTTCTGGGGTAGTCCTATTCGCGGCGGGCGAGGGGGCAGGGTTATTTTTCTTCCCCTTGGCCTGCCCATCCCCTGTTTTTGGGGTAGGGAGTGGCGAGTGGAGAAAATCCTAGCCCCCAAATCCCGACAGTGGGGTTGCGACGATTTAATCCGTCGTTATACTGCCGCTTTGGCGCACAAACATGCTAAGAGGACAGCGAAATGATGCAAAGCTTTTACGATAAAGATTGTGACACCAGCCTGATTAAGAATAAGCGGGTGGTGATTGTTGGCTATGGTAGCCAGGGGCACGCTCACGCCCTCAACCTGCATGACAGTGGGGTCAAAAGCGTTACGGTCGCCCTGCCCGCTGATTCCAAAAGCCGTGAAAAGGCGCGGGCGGCTGGCCTGACCGTCAAAACGGTGGAGGAGGCCGCGGTTGACGCCGACGTCATCATGGTGCTGATCCCCGATGAAACCCAACGGGCGCTGTATCAGGATGTTTTGCACGACAAATTGCCCAAGGGGGCGACGCTGTTGTTTGCCCATGGCTTTAACATTCATTTCAATTTGATTCAGCCGCGCAGCGATTTGGATGTGGCGATGGTTGCCCCCAAAGGCCCCGGCCATCTGGTGCGCAGTGAGTATCAAGCGGGTAAGGGCGTGCCCTGCCTAATCGCGGTGGCGCAGGATGCCAGCGGTAACGCTAAGGCCAACGCCCTGTCCTATGCTGCCCTGATTGGCGGCGGGCGGGCAGGCATTTTGCAGACCAGCTTTGCTGAGGAATGCGAAACCGATTTGTTTGGGGAGCAGGCGGTGCTGTGCGGCGGCGTTTCCGCCCTGGTTAAGGCTGGCTTTGAAACCCTGGTTGAGGCGGGCTATCAGCCCGAAATGGCCTATTTTGAATGTTTGCATGAGCTAAAGCTGATTGTGGATCTGCTGTACAGCGGCGGCTTTAACCTGATGCGCTACTCCATCTCCAACACGGCCGAATATGGCGACTACACGGTCGGCGAACGGTTGATTACCGATGCCACCAAGGCGGAGATGCGCAAAGTCCTGACCGAGATTCAGGAGGGCAAATTTGCCCGCGATTGGATGCAGGAAAATCAGGTTGGCCAGCCTAGCTTTAAGGCGATTCGCCGTCGCCAAGCTGCCCACCCGATTGAGGAGGTTGGGGCGCGGCTGCGTGCCATGATGCCGTGGCTTAAGGCAAAGGCGGGTGACAATGCCCAGGTTGTGCCAATGCCTGAGGCGGTCAAAAAGGCTGGCTAACGCTTCACGGGGGGGCAGGGTTGCCCTAACCCCCCCCTCCCACACAAGCTATAGCCACCACCCGTAACCCCCGTCTGTAACCGTTACTTTTAAGGTTTTGCGATGATTTCCGCCCTGATACAATTTCTGGATGCCCTGATTGGGGTGGCCATTTGGCTGATCATCATCGACGTGGTGATGCAGCTGTTGGTGCAATTTAACCTGCTGAACAGCTATCATCCGCTGGTGCGCCAGCTGGGGGCGGGCCTGCGGGAACTGACCTGGTATTTCTATCGCCCCTTTCGTTGGGTGATTGCCCGCCTGGTTGGGCATCAGCCGATGTTGGATTTATCGCCGCTGTTGGCGATTTTGGCGCTGCAATTTCTGCGCAACCTGCTGATTGGCTTGTTGGCGGGGTAGGATAGGAGCCTGAGATGGGGATGACCGCGCAACGCATTGATGGCAAGGCGATTGCCGCCGCCGAATCGGTGATTTTGGCGGAAAAGGTTGCCCAGCTGACGCAACAGCATGGCGTGACCCCCACCCTGGCCTTTATCCTGGTCGGCGATCATGCCGCCAGCCAGATTTATGTGCGCAACAAGGCCAAACAGGCGATTGCGGTCGGGATGGATGGGGTGACCATCCCCCTGCCAGGCGATATCAGCCAGGCGGCCTTGATGGCTGAGGTGGCACGGCTGAACGCCGATCCGCTGGTTGATGGCATCTTGGTGCAACTGCCCCTGCCCGATCATTTGGACAGCGGCGCGGTGATTGCCGCGATTGACCCGATGAAGGATGTTGACGGCCTGCACCCCTTAAGCGTTGGCCTGCTGCTGCAACAACAGCCGCGCTATGTTTCCTGTACCCCGATGGGCTGTATGAAGCTGATTCGCAGTGTACGCCCCCAGCTGGCAGGGTTGAACGCGGTGGTGATTGGTCGGTCGGTGATGGTCGGGCGGCCGATGGCGCTGCTGCTGCTGAACGCCGACTGCACGGTGACCATTGCCCATTCCAAAAGCCAGAATTTGCCCGCGATTGCCGCCAGTGCCGACATTCTGGTGGCGGCGGTTGGCCGGGCGGAGATGGTGCGCGGCGATTGGATTAAGCCGGGCGCGGTGGTGATTGACGTCGGCATCAACCGCCTGGTCGATGAACAGGGTAAGGCGCGGATAGTTGGTGATGTGGCCTTTGATGAGGCGGCTTTGCTGGCTGAGGCGATTACGCCCGTGCCAGGGGGGGTTGGGCCGATGACGATTGCCATGCTGTTGCACAACACCTATCTGGCCGCCTGTTACCGCCGCAATTTAACCAGCGCGCTTTAGCCGCCTAACCCCTTTTTTCTTCTGGCCTTGTTGGGAATCATTCATTGAGTCAATCGGATACCATTCAATCTTTCTTCAGCGCCGATGGCTGTTTGCACGGCCGTTTGGTGCAATTGGACAGCAGCCTAAACGGCATTTTGGGCAGGCAGAGTGAGATTAGTGCGGATCCGCGGGTGCATACAC
>VEQJ01000175.1 GCA_018883285.1 Alphaproteobacteria bacterium | reverse complement strand
GGTCAGCATTGCCATGCGCTATTGGCACCCCATGACGGCTGAAGCTGTGCGGCAGGTGCAGGAATTCGCCCCCGATCACCTTGTCCTGCTGCCCCTATATCCGCAATTTTCTACCACCACCACCGCATCCTCCGTAAAGGCCTGGCGACAGTCGGCGGCGCGGCAGGGGCTGAACGTACCAACCACCGTTACTATCGGCTGTTACCCCGCCGCAACGGGGCTGATTGATGCCTATGCTGAGCTGGCGGCGGCAAAGCTGGCCGCGGTGCCAGCTGGCCTGCCAGTACCGCGCCTGCTGTACTCCGCGCACAGCCTGCCCGAAAAAATTGTGCAGGATGGTGACCCCTATCCCATTCAGGTGACGCTAACCGCTGAGGCCATTACCGCCCGCCTGCGCCAACACTATCCTGATTGCGCCTTTGACCCGCGGCTGTGCTATCAAAGCCGCGTCGGGCCCGTAAAATGGATAGAGCCCAGCACGGAGCAGGAGATTGCGGCGGCGGGTCAGGCGGGGGTGCCTTTGGTGGTGCTGCCCATTGCTTTTGTCAGCGAACATTCCGAAACCCTGGTCGAATTGGATGAGGAATACGCCCATTTGGCGCAAGAGGCCGGCGTACCCCACTATGGCCGTGTACCCACCGTTGATAGCCACCCCGCTTTTATTCAGGATCTGGCCAGCCAGGTTGTCCAGGCTACCCATCAGGCCAATGGGACTATCGTGGGGCCAAAAATTTGCCCACCGGGCGCCATCTGCCTATGCCGCAATGACCCAATAATAGGAATATAGACCATGACCAATCCCAACCATGCCGATGCAACCCATGGCGATCCCACGCGCAGCCGCCTGGCCGCCCTTGCCCTTGGCGCGTTGGGGGTCGTCTATGGCGATTTGGGAACCAGCCCCATCTATGCGTTCCGTGAGGCGATTCAGGCCACCGCGCAGGGCGGGGTCAACCGCGCCGAAGTGTTGGGCATCCTGTCCCTAATTCTGTGGGCGCTGACCCTGGTGGTCACAATAAAATATGTCCTAGTCATCATGCGGATGGATAATAAGGGTGAGGGCGGCAACCTGGCGCTGATGGCCTTGGCGCAGCATGCGATAAAAAAAAGGCCGCCCTTTTTGCTGGCGATTGGCATTTTTGGCGCGGCGATGTTCTATGGCGATGCCGCCCTGACCCCCGCCATTTCGGTGTTATCGGCGGTTGAGGGGATTACCGTCGCCGCCCCCAATTTCAGCCATCACGCCATTTTGCCGATTTCCATCGTGATTATCGGCGCGCTGTTCGCCATACAATCTTTTGGCACGGGGCGGATGGGGGCATGGTTTGGCCCGATTATCAGCCTGTGGTTTTTGGTCTTAGGCGCCCTGGGTCTGTTGCATTTGTCCAGCAACCTAGATGTGTTGAATGCCTTTAACCCCCTGTATGGCATTCGCTTTTTGGCGGAGCATGGCGCCAAATCCCTGGCGGTGTTGGGGCTGGTGTTTTTGACCCTGACGGGGGCTGAGGCGTTGTACGCCGACATGGGGCATTTCGGCCGCAAGGCGATCAGCACCACCTGGTTCAGCCTGGTTTTTCCCGCCTTAGCCCTGAACTATTTGGGTCAGGGTGCCTTGGTGCTAAGCAATCCTGCTGCTGCCGCCAGCCCCTTTTTCATGATGGCGCCCGATTGGTTCATTTGGCCATTTGTGCTGTTGACGATGGCGGCCACCCTCATCGCCAGCCAGTCGATTATCAGCGGCGCCTTCTCTTTAACGCGACAGGCTATCCAGCTGGGTTTGCTGCCCCGCCTGGAAATCCGCTTTACGAATAAAGAGCAGGAGGGGCAGATTTACATTCCCGCCCTCAACAACATGTTGTTGGTAACGGTGTTGGCGTTGGTGGTCAGCTTTGAAAGCTCGAAACATCTGGCTTCGGCCTATGGCGTATCGGTGACGGGTGCGATGTTGGCCACCACCGTCTTGGCCTTTGTGGTGTTGCGGTCGCAATTGGGGTGGAGTCTTCCCAAGGTTCTGATGCTGATTGCGCCCCTGGTGGCTATTGAGCTGGTTTTCCTGTGGGCGAATCTGTTAAAAATCCTCCAGGGTGGGTGGTTCCCCCTGCTGCTAAGTTCTGGCCTGATGGTGTTGATGCAAACCTGGAGCCGTGGTCGGGATATCCTGTCAATTAAGATGCAACAGGAATCGATGACGATGGTTGGCTTTTTGGATCAGTTACGGGCAACGCCGCCGCTGCGGGTGCCTGGGGTGGCGGTCTATCTGACCTCTGAGCCGGATCAGGTGCCGATGGCCTTGCTGCACAACCTTAAGCATAACCACGTGCTGCATCAAAAAAACCTGATTGTTTCGGTACATACCGCCGACACCCCCTATATCGACAATCATGATCGCCTAAGGCTTGTGCGGATGAATGACGATTTTGATCATTGCGCGCTGCATTATGGCTTTATGGAAATGCCCGATGTGCCCAAAACCTTGGAAAGCTATTACCAGACCGCTGATGGGCGGGGGTTGGATTTGGCGACCACCTCATTCTTCCTGGGCAAGCGTACGGTGTTGCCATCGCCCCAGGGCGGGATGCCGCTGTGGCAGGATAAGCTGTTCGTGTTTTTGTCGCGTATTGCCAACAACCCCGCCGACTTTTTTAAGATTCCTAAGGAAAACACCGTCGAAATCGGATCCCAAATCGTGGTTTAGATTGTTGGGGGCGGAGGATGGAGGCGCTATCTGCATCACACCAAGGTCGTCATCCTCTGCGCCCTAGTAAAAAAAGCAGAGGATCCATGCGATGCTAGGGTCTGATAAACTGGCACCAGGGGCTGGATCTCCGCCTGCGCGGAGATGACAACGGAGATGTGACAATGGGGGGGGTAGGATGACAGAGAGGGATAACCACTACCTCATCGGGCGAGCGGTATTTGGCGACAGTGGACAAGCACCCACGCTAAACATTAAAGCGGAACAGCAGAATGTCGCCATCTTGCACGACATAGTCTTTGCCCTCGGTGCGCCATTTGCCTGCGGCCTTGGCGCCCGCCTCACCCCCACAGGCGATGTAGTCGTCATAGGATACCGTTTCCGCCGCGATAAAGCCGCGTTCAAAGTCGGTATGAATCACCCCCGCCGCCTGGGGCGCCCTTGCCCCAATCGGAATTGTCCATGCCCGCGTTTCCTTTGGCCCAACCGTGAAAAAGGTTTGCAGCCCCAACAGGCGATAGCCGCTTTGCACCAGGCGGTTAAGGCCGGGCTCCTGCAGGCCGATTTCGGCCAGAAACATTTCCTGCTCCTCAACCGACGACAGCTGGGCAATTTCCGATTCAATAGCGGCGGCAATGGTCACCACGGGTGCGCCCTGCGCGGCCGCCATCGCCATCACCTGCTGGCTAAGCGCATTACCGCTGGCC
>VEQJ01000174.1 GCA_018883285.1 Alphaproteobacteria bacterium | reverse complement strand
GATTGCTGTATGAAAGCTCGCTGGCGGTGCGTCGTCGTAGCCCTTGCGTGTAAAATTTGTCCCATAGTTCCTCCCTTCGCAGTTCGCTGTATAATACACCACTACAATGAGAAACTAAACAGTTAGCATGCTCATGGTAAGGCTTTTTTCTTGTGTCCAAGTGCAAACAGATGCCACCGCCCTGGTGCTGGAGTGGCTTAACCCCTTAACCGTATTGCCCCGACCAAGAATCTGATTTGGAATTTGCAACAATCGTGATAGAATGGCCTTATGACTGCCAGCCTGCAACGCACATCCTGGAAAATTGCACCCACCATGGTGACCGCCAACAGCAACAACAATACGCCATCCCAACCCACTGTGCCCAAGCGTGACAAACGCAGCAACAGCATGTTGCGCCCGATTACCATGGAATTGGCCGCCAACCGCTACGCGGAGGGATCCTGCCTGATTGCTTTTGGTGATACCCAGGTGCTGTGCACCGCCACGTTGGAGGATGGGGTACCATCATTCCTTCGGGGTAAGGGGCAGGGATGGATTACCGCCGAATATGGCATGTTGCCCCGCGCCACCCATCAGCGCAGCGATCGTGAAGCCGTTAAGGGCAAACAGAGTGGCCGCACCCAGGAGATTCAGCGGCTAATTGGGCGCAGCCTGCGCGCTGTTACCGATCTTAAGAAGCTGGGTGAGCGGCAAATTCGGATTAATTGTGATGTGTTGCAGGCGGATGGGGGCACCCGCACCGCCGCCATTACCGGTGCCTATATCGCCCTGGACATGGCCTGCCGCCAGTTGATTCATCGCCAGCTGATTCAGCAGTGGCCGTTGCAGGGCAGTGTGGCGGCGGTATCGGTTGGATTGGTGAATGGTGAGCTGCTTTTGGATTTGGACTATGCCGAGGATAGCAACGCCGCCGTTGATGGCAATTTTGTTAAGACCGCCGCCAACCAATGGCTAGAAACCCAGGTTACCGCCGAAAATGGCACCTTTTCCCAGGAACAGTTGATTGCCATGCTTGACCTGGCCAGCCATGGCATCAACAGCCTGCGGGAGTTGCAGCAGCAGGCCATCGTTGAGTTTTTTGATTCCAGTGATGGCTAGCCAGGGTTGGTTGCACCATTTGGTGATTGGCCATTGGGGGGCGAACACCCCATGGTGAAAAAGCGGTTGGGCTATTTTGCGTGTTTCATGGGTGGTCTTGGCTTGGTTTTGGGTGGCCACCAGCCAGCTTTAGCGGCCGATCAACCCTCAACCCCGCAACAGACAACCAGTTCAACCCCGCCATCCCCTGTTTCTTCACCCGCCAACAGCACCCTAACAAACTACAGTTGGAATGTGGTTGCCGATCAGGGGCGCACGGTGGTGGCAGTCAATTATCAGGGCAAAATTGGCCAGCTGGCGCCGCAATGCGCCAAAAAAGAACCCCGCTATCCCTATCAATTGGGTGGGATGATGCGCCTTAACGATGGTTGGTTGGCCGCCAGCCTACGCAGCATGGATGCCACCAGCCCATCACCAAAATCCCCAAATCGATTGCAAAACCCACGCGGTCAGTTTGATCGCTTGCTGTTGTGGCAATTCAATCCTGCTGGGCAATTGGCGGCGGTGCTGTCGCCACCCGCGGTAAGCCCTGGCAAGAACAAAAAGCCCATCACCCATTTTACCGACAGCATGGCCATGACCGATGCGGCGACTGGCCGCCTGGTGGTTGGGGTGGTTAATGCAGCGACGGATGGTTCGGCGTTGGGGCAGGGGGATCCCTTTGCCCTGGTTTATGAACGGCGTGACGGCAACAATTGGGCGCCGACGGCGGCCTTACCAACTGAGGAAAGCGGTTGGCAACAGGTGGCGGGGCTTTGTTTGGCGGCCAACAAAGATTTTGTGCTGCTGGGGCATCCCACCGGCGGCGTTAGTATTTTTGAAAAGCTGAAAGGCAATGATGCGGCCATGACCACCGCCACCGGGGCAGAGTGGCGACGGCGGGGGCTGTTTGGTTTTGGTTGTGAGCAAGCCACCTTTGCTGGCAATCAGGCCATCAGCCTTAGCAACGGGCGCCTGTATCAGCTGCAACATTCTATGCCCGCCTGGTTGGAAAGCAAAAACCCCCTGGTTTTTCGGGATCAGGCTAGCCTGACACCCTATGAGGAACAGGTGGCGGTTGGCGATAACCTGCTAATTGCCAGCGATAACCTGCGCCAAAACATCCATTTGTATGTGCGTGATGCACAAAATCTGGGTGCCTGGTTGCAGCAAACCACCCTAAGCCGCCATGTCAATAATGCTGATGGCAATTGGGGTGCGCGTGCCTTTGGCCGTCGCCTGGCCTTAACCGATCATCAGCTGTTGGTGGTGGAGCGCCTATCCACCAAGCCAGTTTCCATCAAGTCTGATGCAAACGACAATTTGGCTGTGAACACAATGCTTGGCGATCCCTTTGTGGATCAGTTGCAGGTCTTTGAGCGCAATAAGGTTGACGGAGTTTGGAGTTTTAAGACCATGGTGACCGCCAAAACGCTAGCGCAAAGTCAAAAGCTGGCGGTGATGACCCTGAACCCCCAAAGCTGCCAGCCAGAAATTCCCCGCGACCCCACCGCCCAAATGGTTGGCAACCGCCCCGTGCTAAGTGTACTGTATGTGCTGCCCACCCCATAATCCCGATGATACAGAATGACGTTATTGCCCCGCCCCGTTATGCCCCTGTTGCTGCTTTTTTTGGTTTTGGCCAGCGCAGGCTGCGAAGCCAGCAAAGGCTTGCGGGCGGAGCGTTGTCGCGATCAGGTTAAGGGGAAGGAGGGGGTTGGCTGTTCCTGTGTGTATTATCGGGATGAACAAGCCATCTATCAGCCCGTTCCCACCGCGCAAATTCGCTATTGCCTTAATCAGCCTGATTTTGACGGCTGCATCTGTGGCGGCAATCCCCGCCCATTGCATCAATAGCGTCGCCAACTAATCCGTTGTTCTTTCAGCCAAATGTCATAACCTATAGTCGTTTCAATTTAGAAAGGGGCTGACACCTAACATTTCTCATGTTAGGTGTCAGCCCCTTTTTTAAAAGCAGAATGGGAACTGTCGACATTTATAGGGAGTTATGATAGAATCGCTCAACGGAGGGTGATTCTATGCCATGCACAAAATTTTTACTTGAAGATCAATGGAATGCGATCAAAGGCGCATTTTGCCTGGCAAGCCAGGGGATCCTGGGCGCAGTGGCGAAGATAATCGCCGCTTTGTCGAAGCGGTAAGATGGATTGCCAAAAATAATGCAAAGTGGCGTTCTTTACCATCTTTTTATGGCCATTGGTCGGGTGTTCACAAACGCTTTAAACGCTGGTCTGACAAAGGAATTTGGCAGATGATTTTCAACACACTCGCCGCCACCGCCGATACGGAATGGCTGATGATAGATT
>VEQJ01000008.1 GCA_018883285.1 Alphaproteobacteria bacterium | reverse complement strand
TCCTCAGACAACAGCTGATGCAGCTTCAGGGCGGTCAGGCCAGGCTCCATCACCACGTAATTTTCGAAATACAGAATCTTTTCCAGCTCTGACATCGTCATGTCCAGCAGCAGGCCAACGCGGCTAGGCATTGATTTCATAAACCAAATATGGGCAACCGGCGCCGCCAGCTCAATATGACCCATGCGGTCACGACGGACTTTTGACAGGGTTACCTCAACACCGCATTTTTCGCAGATAATACCGCGATACTTCATACGCTTATACTTACCGCACAAGCATTCATAGTCGCGAATCGGGCCAAAAATACGGGCGCAGAACAAACCGTCACGCTCAGGCTTAAAGGTACGATAATTGATCGTTTCAGGCTTTTTGACCTCACCAAACGACCAGGATCGGATACGTTCCGGGCTGGCGATACCAATTTGTATGGCATCAAAGGCGGTGTTGACGGCAGCTGGCTGGCTGAAAAGATTCACGATATCGTTCAAGGTATCACTCCTGTATAATCAAATAAAATAGCTTAGGCAGCTTCTTCCTGTTCACTTTGATCCGACAACCCTGCGGGGGTTTCGTCTGTGATCGCCATATCCTGTTCTTCTGCACTGTTAATCAGATCAACATTCAGCCCCAGGCTGCGCAATTCCTTAACCAACACATGGAAGGATTCGGGAATCCCCGCCTCAAAGTTGTCTTCACCGCGCACGATGGATTCGTACACCTTAACACGGCCAGAAACATCGTCGGATTTCACCGTCAACATTTCCTGCAGGGTATAGGCCGCGCCATAGGCTTGTAGCGCCCAACATTCCATCTCACCAAAGCGCTGGCCACCAAATTGTGCCTTACCGCCAAGGGGTTGTTGCGTCACCAAGCTGTATGGACCAACCGAGCGGGCGTGGATTTTATCATCGACCAGGTGGTGCAGTTTCAGCATGTACATGTAGCCGATGGTGGTTTTGCGCTCAAAAGCCTCCCCACTGCGGCCATCATACAGCTGCACTTGACCAGAGGTGTCCAGGCCAGAAGCCCGCAACAGATCCTCAATGTCTTTTTCGGTTGCACCGTCAAAGACTGGGGTTGCAAAGGGCACCCCCTTGCGCACATTGCCGGCCAATTCGACCAATTGACGATCGCTAATGCCCTGCAGCAATTCGGTGGTGCCATCGGTTTTGACGGTGTCATAAACCTCAACCACCTTGCCGCGCAGGTTTTGCAGCGCTTTTTTGCTGGCATCGCCGTTACCCGCCGCCTGATAGGCCTCATAGGCCTGGCGAACTTGTTTGCCCAGGCCAGCCAACGCCCAACCCAGGTGGGTTTCCAGAATCTGTCCAACATTCATCCGTGATGGCACACCCAGGGGGTTCAGCACGATATCAACCGATGTTCCATCCTCTAGGAATGGCATATCCTCCACCGGCATAATCCGCGAAACCACACCTTTGTTCCCGTGACGACCAGCCATCTTATCGCCTGACTGAATTTTCCGCTTAACAGCTAAGAAAACCTTAACCATTTTCATCACGCCTGGCGGCAAATCATCACCGCGTTGCAACTTCAGCACACGGTTTTCAAAGCGCGCCTTAACATTATCAACGGCGTTATCAAATTGCTTCGACAATGCCTCAATCTGATCCATCACCTTGCTGTCTTTGATGACCAGCTGGCGCCATTGGCCAGGAGTCAGCTCCGACAACAGGGCTTCGTTAATGTTGGTGCCCGCCTTAACGCCCTTGGGGCCACTGCCAACCACTTGGTCAATCAGCAACGGCTTTAGGCTGTCAAAGAAGTTACGCTCCAACACTTTCCGTTCATCGTCACGGTCTTTGGCCAAACGCTCAATCTCTGCCCGCTCAATGGCCAGGCTACGTTCATCCTTATCGACGCCGCGACGTGAAAAGACGCGAACCTCAACCACCGTCCCGGTAATCCCTGGCGGCACGCGCAGGCTGGAATCCTTAACATCGGCGGCCTTTTCACCAAAAATGGCGCGCAGCAGTTTTTCTTCAGGCGTCATCGGTGATTCGCCCTTAGGCGTTACCTTACCGACCAGAATATCGCCCGCCGCAACCTCAGCACCGATGGTGATAATCCCCGCCTCATCAAGGTTGCGCAGCGCCTCCTCACTAACATTCGGAATATCGCGGGTAATTTCTTCCTGACCCAATTTGGTGTCGCGTGACATCACCTCAAATTCTTCGATATGAATTGAGGTGTAGACGTCGTCGGCTACCAACTTCTCAGACACCAAAATAGAGTCCTCAAAGTTGTAACCGTTCCACGGCATAAAGGCCACCAGGGCGTTGTAGCCAAGAGCCAATTCGCCCATTTCGGTACAGGGGCCATCGGCCATGATGTCACCTTTTTTCACCACATCGCCGACCTTAACCAGGGGGCGTTGGTTGATGCAGGTGCTTTGGTTCGACCGCTGGAATTTTTCCATATAGTAAATATCGACGCCAGGCTTATCCGCCGTCATGGCATGTTCATCGACCCGCACCACGATACGGGTACCGTCAACCTGGTCAATAATCCCGTCCCGCCGCGCCACCACCGTGCTACCAGAATCGCGAGCAACCTGTGCCTCAACGCCGGTACCAACCAATGGCGCCTCACTCTTCAGCAATGGCACGGCCTGCCGCTGCATGTTGGAACCCATCAGGGCGCGGTTCGCATCGTCATTTTCCAAAAACGGAATCAGGGCGGCGGCGACCGATACCAGCTGCTTTGGCGACACATCGATAAACTCGATATCTTCAGGGCGCGCCAACAAAAAGTCATTGGCCGCGCGGCAGCTGACCAGCGCGGTTGAGAAACGGTTTTCGTTGTCCAACTCGGCATTGGCCTGAGCAATAACGTATTTCGTTTCCTCCATCGCCGACAGGTAAACCACCTCTTGGGTTACCTGGCCATCAACAACCCGACGATAGGGGGCTTCGATAAAGCCGTATTGGTTAACCCGCGCATAGGTCGCGAAGGAGTTAATCAGACCAATATTCGGCCCTTCTGGCGTTTCAATCGGGCAAATACGGCCATAGTGGGTTGGGTGCACGTCGCGGACTTCAAAGCCTGCCCGCTCACGGGTAAGACCACCAGGCCCAAGCGCGGAAACACGCCGTTTGTGCGTCACCTCCGACAGGGGATTGGTCTGATCCATAAATTGCGACAGCTGTGAAGAGCCAAAGAATTCACGCACCGCCGCAGCCGCTGGCTTAGCGTTAATCAGATCTTGTGGCATCAGGGTATCAATTTCACTGGCCGCCATTTTGTCGCGCACCTGCCGCTCCATCCGCAGCAGACCCAGGCGATATTGATTCTCCATCAGCTCACCGACAGAGCGAACACGACGGTTGGCCAGGCTGTCAATATCGTCAACATCGCCGCGACCATCCTTAAGATCCACCAGCACCTTAAGCAGCGCCAGAATGTCATCCTTACGCAGCACCCGCAGGCCGCTGTCAGCATCCAGGTTTAGGCGCAGGTTCATTTTGACCCGACCAACCGCGGAAAGGTCATAACGATCGCTGTCAAAGAACAGGCCTTGAAACAGCTCGGCGGCCGTATCCAATGTTGGCGGCTCACCGGGGCGCATAATGCGGTAAATTGAGAACAAGGCCTCTTCGCGGGTACGGTTGGCATCCGCGACCAGGGTGTTGCGGATATGCGAACCGACCGTCAAATGGTCAATTGCCAGCGTCACAATCTCTTGATGACCCAAATCGGTCAGCTGTTTGAACAGGGTGGGGGTGATTTCATCGCCCGCCTCAGCATAAATTTCACCCGTGGCTTCGTTCACAATATCGTTGGCCAGATAGCGACCAACAATTTCGTCGGCAATCGCCACACGATCTTTCAGACCTTCTTCAATCAATTTTTTGGCCTGGCGGGCATTCAGCTTGTTAGCTGCCTCAACCAACACCTTGCCTGTAGCCGCATCAATCAAATCAAAAGCTAGTTTTTGCCCCTTTAAGGATTCAGGATCATAGGGGGTTTGCCATTGTGACCCGTCACCACCAGCCGCCTGCTGATAGCTTACCGTGCTGTAGAATGTCGACAGGATCTCATCAGCGCTCATCCCCTGAATTTCCAGAGGGTCAAGGCTTTGACCTTTTTGGGCCTTTTCCGCTTGCAAAAGAGCGGTTTGCGCGCTTTCCAATGCCATCAAAAAGCTGGTGGCCAGGATTTTGCGGCGGCGGTCGATACGAACATACAACAAATCCTTGGCATCGAACTCAAAATCCAACCAGGATCCGCGATAGGGAATAACCCGCGCGGCATAAAGGAACTTACCAGACGAATGGGTTTTACCGCCATCATGGTCAAAAAATACACCAGGCGAACGGTGCAGCTGCGACACGACAACCCGCTCAGTACCATTGATAATAAAGGTACCGCGATCGGTCATCAGGGGCATTTCGCCCATATAAACATCTTGCTCTTTAATATCGCGGATAGAGCGGACACCACTATCCTCATCGTGATCCCACACCACCAGGCGCAAGGTCACCTTAAGCGCCGCGCCATAGGTCATCGCGCGACGGCGACATTCATCCTCATCAAACTTGGCACCTTCCAGGCTATAGCTGACATATTCCAAGCTGGCCTGGCCATTGCTGTCGTGAATGGGAAAAACCGAATCCAAAACATCATGCAGTCCCTGCTCCAGAAACTGCTTGTAAGAATTTTTTTGCACCTCAATCAGATCTGGCAGACCGATAACTTCGTGAATCCGACCAAAACTTTTGCGCAAGCGGCGAATCGATGAACCGGTCGCCTGAAAGGTTTTGGACTGCATAGCGGTTTTTTCATCCGCGGCAACAATTTTGTTTGCTGAAGTTTTGGTCGTTGAGGATTTTGCCATATTCTTTGCCTGCTTACTGATAAAATTACGGATGATATCGACCACAAAAGGTTGAGCCGGCAAACCCTAACAGGTCGCCGGCCAACCAGATTTTTAAGCGAACCTAGATAATTTCAATCTTGGCGCCAGCATCTTCGAGAAGTTTTTTGGCTTTCTCGGCTTCGTCTTTAGAAATGGCTTCTTTGACGTTGGCAGGGGCAGCCTCAACCAGGTCTTTGGCTTCTTTCAGGCCAAGACCGGTCAGTGCACGCACCTCTTTAATCACGTTGATTTTGTTGGCACCAGCGTCTTTCAGCACGACGGTGAATTCCGTTTTTTCAACGGCTTCTTCAGCGGCAGCACCGCCACCAGCAGCCACAGCGGCAACCGCAACGGGAGCAGCGGCAGAGACGCCCCATTTGTCTTCCAGAAGCTTTACCAGCTCTGCCGCTTCCAAAACGGTCAGGCCAGAAAGTTGATCGACGATTTGTTCCAATTTAGACATAGTTGCTCTCGCTTTCTTGATGGGTGATGAGTATTAGGATGACTGTTGTTGATCGACCCGCGCCTTAATAACACGTGCCAATTGACCAACCGGAGCTTGCAACACGCTAGCCAACCGTCGGGATGGTTCATTGAACAAGCCGAGCAATTGTGCCCGCAGTTCATTGATTCCAGGCAGTTTGGCCAGCGCGTTAACCGCCGCGGCGTCAATTACTTTTTCGCCGAATCCACCAGCGACAATTTTGATTTTTTCATTGCCCTTGGCAAATTCCACCAATTCTTTGGCGGCGGCCACAGGATCAGCCGAATAGGCAATCAGGGTTGGGCCGCTGAAGTAATCGGTCAGACCGACAAATTTGGTACCATTCAGGGAACGCTTGGCTAGGCGATTTTTGGTAACCCGCAATCCAGCGTCAGCTTTTTTCAAGCGACGACGCAAGCTTGAGATTTCTGCCACAGTCAGGGCATTGTGGTTGGCCACGACGACCAGCTCACTACCCTTAAGGGCGGTGGCCATTTCGTCAACTTTAACAATTTTTTGCGCTTTTAGCACGATTCGATATCCAGTCTAAGGCGTAAGATTCAGGTTTTTACAGACTTGTTTGCGGTTTGGCAAGAACTCTTTTGCTTTTTTTTACGAACAGCTGGCCAAATCGACCCGCACCGATGGACCCTGGCTGCAGCTTAGGTACACCGATTTGACGTAGTTAGCCTTTACCGTTGCGGGTTTGGCGCGAACCACGGCCTGCACAAAACTTTTTATATTGGCAGTCAGTTGGGCGGGATCAAAACTGGCCTTACCAACCCGTCCCTGCACGATACCGGCTTTTTCCGCCTTGAATTGCACCTGTCCAGCCTTAGCCGCTTTAACCGCTGCCGCAACATCCATGGTGACCGTTCCCAGCTTTGGATTCGGCATCAGGCCGCGTGGACCCAAAATTTTCCCCAGCTTACCAACCGTTACCATTTGATCGGGGGTGGCAATAAGCAGGTCAAATTCAATATTGCCCGCCTGAATTTGTTCAGCCAAATCCTCAGCACCGACCACATCCGCGCCAGCTTTTTTGGCTTCGGCCGCTTTTTCAGCCTGGGCAAACACCGCCACACGGGTGGTTTGACCCGTGAAAATGTCGATAACACCGCGCACCACCTGATCCGATTTGCGCGGATCAACATTCAGGTTCATCGCCAGCTCGACCGTTTCATCAAATTTGGCCACCGCACGCTCTTTCAGCAGCTTAACCGCATCGTCCAGAGGCACCGCCACCTTTGTGTTGATACCTTCACGCACTTTGGTCATACGTTTGCTTGTTGTTGGCATGATTAACCCTCCACCACTTCTAAGCCCATTGCGCGGGCAGATCCTTTAACCATTGAGACGGCCGATTCAACGCTATCACAATTCAGATCCGCCATTTTCTTTTCAGCAATCTCACGAATAGCCGACAACTTAATCGGCGTAGCCTTACCCCGACCAGGCGTCGCCGTCCCCTTAGGAATACCAACGGCCTTACGCAAAAAGTAGCTGACTGGCGGAATTTTCAGCACGAAGCTAAAGCTGCGGTCGGCATAGCCCGTGATTTCCACTGGCACAGGCATCCCCTGCTCCATACCCGCTGTTTGGGCGTTAAATTCCTTAACAAACTGCATGATGTTCAAACCGCGCTGACCCAGGGCTGGCCCAATGGGCGGCGATGGGTTGGCTTGCCCCGCGGGCACCACCAGCTTTACAAAACTTGTAGGTTTTTTAGCCATTTGTTATCCTCTTACCTTTGAATCTTAAAAAAAAATGAAACGCCATCTAAAGTTTTTCGACCTGACCAAATTCCAACTCGACAGGGGTTGGACGACCGAAAATAGAAACCGTAATTTTCAGGCGACCCTTATCTTCATCAACCTCTTCAACCAAGCCCGTAAAGGAGGTAAAGGGCCCCTCGTTAACCCGAACCTGCTCCCCAACCTCAAAGATAACCGCTGGGCGGGGTTTGGCCACACCGTCGGTTACTTGCTTCATGATTTGGGCAGCCTCAGAAGCGCTGATCGGCACGGGCTTGTTTTTGGCACCGATAAAGCCCGTCACCCGCGGCACATTGCGCACCAGGTGCCAGGAATCGTCGGTCATTTCCATCCGCACCAACACATAGCCTGGGAAAAAGCGGCGCTCCGCACTGACCTTTTTGCCGCGCTTAATTTCCACAACTTCTTCAGTTGGAACAAACACTTCAAAAATTTTGTGGCTTAGACCCTTTTGTTCGGCCTGATGCATAATGGCCTCAGCCACCTTTTTCTCAAAGCCTGAGTACACATGCACCACATACCAACGGCCAGCATCCCGCGGCGCTGATACAGCGGCGGCCGCATCAACGGCGTTCACAACACCCGCTAAGGATTCTACATTGCCTAAGGATTGGTCGGTTTGTGTGGTCATGAAAAAATCGATTTATAAACTTAACAAGTTGCGAATAAGAAATCCAAAAGCCTGATCGACCAGCAAGAAAAATATTGACGCCAATACCACCATAACGAACACAAAGACCGATGTCATAATGGCCTCACGCCGCTTTGGCCAAGTGACCTTAACAAGCTCTTGGCGAACCTCTCCAAAAAAAGTGCCCATGTGCGCCAATCGTGCCAACATCGCCATCCGCCGTAAAAATGCTTTTCCAACAGTTTAATCAAGAGCGGCATACTATGTTGACCCAACAAAAGCGTCAAGCATGAATTGCAGCAATCTGACGATATTTCCAAATTTTCTTACAAATGCTGACCACGTGCCCCAACCGCGTCATGATTATACCCGCCAAAAACCCCTCGCCACGGGAACAGTGCCGCCAAAAGATTACCGTGATTAGTCGGCAACCGCCGCCAGGGTGAGTTGCAGGCGAACGGCCTCACTTTTATCGAATTGGTGGTTGGGTGCAGTCAACCTATCCCCCTCCCCCTCTTTCAACAGCTGATGGGTGAATTTGGCGTTGTATTGATGCGCTAGATGCTTGATGAACAAGGCCTGCACCGCTTTTTGGTCGACAGCCCCACTGACTTGATCATTCCAAACTTGCGCGTAATGGGGGGGAATCAACACGCCAGGCCCCTGAATCGTTAGCGTAATAACCAGCTGATCGCCGCCATGTTTCTCTAATCCCAACACAATTTCACCCGCGCGCAACAAACAGCCATTGGCCACCAACAGCAAATTGAGAATCAACTTAACCGCCGATACCGGTAGTGAGGATAGATTGGGATCAATGCCCCAGGTGAATTGCAGCTTTTCACCGCTGTAATAATTTTCGACCACTGGCCTAATTTCGCCCAGGCCAACCATCTGGTCATCCGCGCCTATCACGCCATAGGCCATCCGAAAATAACGCAGGCGGTGCGATACGGTTGATGAGGATTGCCTGACCAGCTTAAAAATCTCGCTTTCGACATTTTCCCCCAAATCTTCCATCAGCTCTAACCCGTTGGCCACCGCGCCGATGGGCCCCGCCAGATCGTGGCAAAATTTTACCATCAGCTGTTCAAAGAACCCTAGGGAGTAATTCATGTTCATTGCCTTTGCCTTTTGGCGGTAAAAAGTTAGGGAAGACAGGCCGCTATGATGGCGGTATCGCCGTCTGTAGGCGTTACTATAGAATCCAAAGGGTGAATCAACAAGAGCCTCTGATAACAACAGCCCTTCTTACCGTGCTTAGGTTGTCCAGACCAGGCGTGGGGATCTGGCCGCCTGGGTTTCATCCAAACGGCGACGCGGTGCATACAGGGGCGCTTGTTGCAGACGGCTGGGATCCTTTTTGGCGATGTCGGCCAGAATTTTTAAGGCCTCAACAAATTCATCCAGGGTGGCCTTTGACTCCGTCTCGGTTGGTTCAAACAGCAGGGCGCCGTGAACCACCAGCGGGAAATACATGGTCATCGGGTGATAACCCGCATCAATCATCCCCTTGGCATAGTCCAGAGTCGTCAGCCCCGTCCCATCCAAAAACTTATCGCTGAACAGGGCTTCGTGCATACAGGGGGCAGAATAAGCGGGGGTCAGGGCATCTTGCAACCGCGCCAGCAAATAATTGGCGTTCAGCACCGCATCGGCGGACGCCTGCTGCAACCCATCGGCGCCCAGGCTTAGCATATAGGCATAGGCGCGAACAAAGGTAGCAAACTGCCCGTGAAAGGCGCGCAGACGGCCGATAGACTTGCCGCTGGCATCCTGCTCCATCCATCGGGTTTTGCCCTGCTGGTGCTGCAAAAACGGTATGGGGGCATAGGGGGCAAGGCGGGCGTTCATGACGACTGGCCCACTGCCAGGCCCCCCACCACCATGCGGGGTCGAAAAGGTTTTGTGCAGATTGATATGCATGCAATCCAGCCCCAGTTCGGCTGGCTTCACCCGCCCGACGATGGCGTTAAAATTGGCGCCATCACCATAGAAATAGCCGCCCACGCCATGAATACCCGCGGCAATCTCCAAAATTTCATCCTCAAACAGGCCACAGGTGTTGGGGTTGGTCAGCATCACCGCCGCCACATCCGACCCCAAAGCCGCCCTAAACGCCGCCAGATCGGTGCGGCCGCGCCCATTGCTGGGGATCGCCTGCACCTTAAAGCCCAGGGCGGCGGCGGTAGCGGGGTTGGTGCCATGCGCCGATTCAGGCACCAGCACCCGTTGGCGTTGCGCCCCCCCCTCCTGATCCTGCAACGCCGCCTTAATCAGCATCATGCCACACATTTCGCCATGGGCACCGGCGGCGGGGGTCATCGCCACTGCATCCATCCCCGTTAAGCGCACCAACCAATCGGCCAGATTTTCAATCAGCTTCAACGCGCCAGGCACGGTGGATAGCGGTTGCAGCGGGTGAATCTCCGCCAGACCTGGCAGGCGCGCCAGCTTTTCATTCAGGCGCGGGTTGTATTTCATGGTGCAGGATCCCAACGGCAGGATACCGCTGTCGATGGCATAGTTCTGCTGACTCAGGCGGGTGAAATGCCGCACCACCTGCGGCTCGCTAAGTTCGGGCAGGCCGATGGCATCCTGCCGCATCAATCCACCCAGGGCATCACCCTGCCCCGCCTGCGCGGGTTCAGCCCAATCGGTTCCCGCTGTGCCCGCCTGGCTAAGTTCGAACAGCAACGGCTCCTCATGGTGCAATCCACGATGGCCGGCGGGATTCAGCATTGGCATTGCGGTGTCGGCGGTCATCTTAACAAATCTCTTTCAACGCTTGATAGAATTGATCTTTATGATGCTGCTGCGTCAGCTCCGTCGCCGCCACCAGCAGGTGGTTGGCCAGTTTAGGCTGGTGGGGATACAGACGGCTTAACGGCACCCCCGCCAACAGCCCCTTTGCAGCCCATCGTTCAACCAGGGGCTCTGCGGGCTGCCCCAAATCCAACAAAAATTCATTAAAATAGGTTTGGTTGCAGACCGAAATTTTTCCAAATTCGTGCCGCTGTTTCATAAGCTGTTGCACCATATCGCTGGCCGCCGCGTGGTTCAGCGCGGCCAGGCGGCGCAAGCCCTGCTCTCCCAACAAACTCAGGTGAATGGTGAAGGCCAGCGCACAAAGCCCTGAATTGGTACAGATATTGCTGGTTGCCTTATCGCGGCGAATATGCTGCTCCCGCGCGACCAGGGTCAGGACGAAGCCGCGTTGGCCATTGGTATCAACCGTTTCGCCGACCAAGCGGCCAGGCATCTGCCGCACATAGTTGGCACGGGTGGCGAACAAGCCCACATAGGGGCCACCGAAGTTCAGTCCGTTGCCCAGCGATTGCCCCTCAGCCACCACAATATCCGCGCCCATGCTGCCAGGGCTTTTCAACAGCCCCAGCGCGACAATCTCACTGACCGCCACCACCAACAGCACGCCCGCCGCCTGACAAGCCTTGGCCAAGCGACTGTAGTCATTAAGATGGCCAAAAAAGCTGGGGTATTGCACCACCACACAGCTAAGGTCGGGGGTAATTTGGCCAATCAACTCTTCGGTATTCAGCGGGTCAGGCTCTGCCAGGGTCAGCTCCACCCCCGTCCAGCGCGCCATGCTTTGCACCACCGCGGCATAGTGCGGATGCAGCTGCCCCGACAGCAAGGCCTTGTTGCGCCCCGTGATGCGGTTGGCCATCGTCACCGCCTCAGCGCAGGCTGTTGATCCATCATACATGGAGGCGTTGGCGACATCCATACCGGTCAGCCGCGCCACCATCGTTTGGAATTCAAACAGATATTGCAGGGTGCCTTGGGATATTTCGGGCTGATAGGGGGTGTAGGAGGTTAGGAACTCCCCCCGCTGAATCAGGTGGTCAACCGCGGCGGGCACATGGTGGCGGTATGCCCCCGCCCCACAAAAACTGGCCAATTGCCCAACGGTTTGGTTCTGATCGGCCAATTGCCGCACCGCCAATTCGGTTTGCCATTCGTTCAGCCCCAGCGGCAAATCCTTAAACAGCCCGTCATGCCAGGCGCTGTCCGCCACGCCGCTGTAAAGCTCACGGATGGTGTCAACGCCACAAGTGGCCAACATCGCTTGGCGATCGGCGGCGGTTAGGGGAAGATAGCGCACGTTGGGGAACTCCAGGGAATCAGGGTTTTGCGGGCAATGTTACGACAGACTGGCCAGATAGGTTTGATAACCCGCCTCATCCAACAGCTTGGCCAACTCCCCCTCATCCGACAGCTGCAGCTTGACAAACCAGCCAGCCCCTTGCGGTTCCGAATTGACCAGCGCGGGATTGGCGGGCAAATCCTGATTCACCGCCACCACCGTGCCACTGATCGGCGCATAAACCTCACTAGCGGCCTTTACCGACTCCACCACCGCCATTTCGCCAGACTGTGTCACCGCTTTGCCAATGGCGGGCAGCTCTACATACACCACATCGCCCAACTGTTTCTGGGCGTAATCGGTAATGCCGACGGTGGCAATGCCGTCCGCCGCCAGTTCCAGCCATTCATGCTCTTTGGTGTAGTATTTCATCAACATCTCCTATGGTTTGGTGGGGCGCACATAGCAGTTTGGCACAAAAGGCAATAGGGTCAGGGTGGCGGGATAGCGTTGGCCGCGCACCACCACCTGCACCCCCCCCGCCGCTACATCAGCGGGAACATAGCCCATCGCTATCGGCAATTGTAGGCTGGGGGAAAAACCGCCGCTGGTCACCACGCCAATCGGCTGGCCAGCCAGATTCTCAATCACCGCCCCCTCCCGCGCGGGCGGATTGCCCGCCGCCAGGGTTAGTCCGACGCGTTGGCGGGCACCTGCCGCCGCTTTGTTTTTTAGCGCGCTCAGCACCGCCGCCGCCCCCAGGAAGCCCTGCGAATCATCGCGCCGATGCTTGGCAATCGTCCAAACCAACCCTGCCTCCACGGGGTTGGTCTGCTCATCAATATCATGGCCATACAGACATAACCCCGCCTCCAGCCGCAGGCTGTCACGCGCCCCCAATCCAGCGGGCAGCACGCCCTCTTGCGCTATCAACAGGTCGGCCAGGGCAACGGCATTCTCAGCGGCGCAGGAGAGTTCAAACCCATCCTCCCCCGTATAGCCCGACCGCATCACCAGGCATGGGATATCCCCCACCATCAGCTCAGCCGCCGCCATAAAGGGCAAATCTATGGCCTTAGGCGACAGGGGTGCCAGTACAGCCGCCGCCGTTGGCCCCTGCAACGCCAGCAGCGCCCGATTGCTCAGAACCTCCAGCTGCACATCGGGGGGCAGATGCGCCCGCAAATGCGCCTCATCCACCTGCCGCCGCGCCGCGTTGATAATCAGATGCAGGCGACTCACTGCCCCCTGACTCTCCGCCTCCTGACTGGGCAGGCGCACCACCATCAGATCGTCCAGAATCCCACCATGGCTTAGGGTCAACAGGCTGCAGCGCATGCGTCCTTCGGCCAGGCCGACAATATCGCCGGGCAACAGCTGCTCCAGGGCGCGATCCGCCCCCCGCCCCGTCAGCAGCAGCTGCCCCATATGGCTAACGTCAAACAGGCTGGCCGCTGAACGGGTGTGCAGATGTTCCGCGACAATGCCCGCGTATTGCAGGGGCATCTGCCAACCGGCAAAGGGTACCAGCTTTGCGCCCTGCGCCTGATGCCAATGATAAAGGGGGGTCAGCAGGGGGGAATCCACCATCGCCCTGCCCTATCCGATGCTTTCAGACAATGGCACACGACGAATCTGTTTTTTTTGGATTTTCTTCTGCAACACCATGATGCCATACAACAAAGCCTCTGCCGTTGGCGGGCAACCCGGCACATACACATCCACCGGCACGATGCGGTCGCACCCACGCACCACCGAGTAAGAATAGTGGTAATAGCCGCCGCCATTGGCGCAGGATCCCATGGAAATTACCCAGCGCGGCTCAGCCATTTGGTCATAAACCTTACGCAACGGCGCGGCCATTTTGTTGGTCAGCGTGCCCGCCACGATCATCACATCCGACTGGCGCGGGCTGGGGCGAAAGACCACGCCAAAGCGATCCAGGTCGTAACGGCTGGCCGCCGTCTGCATCATCTCCACCGCGCAGCAGGCCAGACCAAAGGACATCGGCCACAGGCTGCTGCCCCGCGCCCACCGCACCAGGTTATCGAATTTGGTCACGACAAAGCCGCGATCCGACACTTCATGGTGCAGCTGGTCATACTGCTCCGCGAAAATGGGGTTGGCCTCTAGCAAGGCGGGATTTTCCAGGTCAGAACCGCTGGCGGGCACTGCACCCCCCTTTGAAAACAGGTTTAATGCCATTCCAACGCCCCCTTTTTCCATTCATAGACAAAGCCGATCGTCAACACGCCCAGGAACATCAGCATCGACAGCAAACCCGCCACCCCCGTGGTATTCAGCGATACCGCCCAGGGGAACAGAAAGGCCACCTCAAGGTCAAAAATGATAAACAAAATCGCCACCAGATAAAAACGAATGTCGAATTTGCGGCGGGCATCGTCAAACGGCTCAAAACCGCACTCATAGGGCGACAGCTTTTCCTTATCGGGCGCGCGCGGCGCCACCAGCAGCGATGCCACGATTATCCCGCCCGCCAGGCCAGTGGCCAGCAGGATGAAAACCAAAATGGGAAGATAGGTTGCAAGCATAACGGCAATCTATCCCTAACCGCGAACAAAGACAATCGGTCAAATGCAGCTGATTTGTTATTCACTCCACAAAGGATAAGATGACAATGGGGAGGTTAAAAAGGCGGCGCCCTATCCGCACCAAAGTCGTCACTCCCGCGCAGGCGGGAGGGTGGATTCACATTTGAAGTGCAACAGGTGATTATAGAAGACTTCAGCGGGGGTTTTGTAGTCAAGGCATTTTCTGGGGATATGATTGATTCTATGGGCTAACAGGGCGACCAGTTCATTAGAAAGTGTTGATATATCAGTGCGCAAGGGAAGATAGCGACGCAAACGGCCGTTCATATTTTCGATGCCATCTTTTTGCCATGGGCTGTGGGGATTGCAGAAGTAGGTTTGCATGCCGATTTGCTGCAATTTATGATGCAGCGAGAACTCGGTGCCGTTATCTTGGGTTAAGGATCGGCGCGCTTGTTTTGGAAGAAT
>VEQJ01000173.1 GCA_018883285.1 Alphaproteobacteria bacterium | reverse complement strand
GGTATATGCTGCCCAAAAGCTGATTTGGGATCGTCTGGACGGCAGTCAGCGCTGCATACTGGGAATCGCCTTATCATTCGCTGGCCTTGCTGGCTACATTGCCTTAGGCGCACAAGCACAGGGGAATCCTTACCTAACCTTGGCCGCTCTTTCAGGAACAGTGGCAACAGGTCTGACCTTTGCAACCAAATTGTTTAGCCATGACCGTGTGTTGCGTGACGATTTCTACAATTCGGGACGTTAGACCTTAGGTTCTCCACCATTATCACTACCACCATCGCCCTGGTGATGCCGCAATTGCTTGCTGCAATGGGCTTCTGTAGAATCCATCGTTGATGCCTTACCTTCAGGAGTCCTTTTCATGACCGCTGTTTCCGCCGCCCCTAACGATGCCGCCCCCCTGCCCCTAATTCCGCAGATTTTTCGGGAGTATGATATTCGCGGTGTTGTGGGTCAGGAATTGGATGTCGGCACCGCCACCACGGTTGGCCGCACCTTTGCCACCTTGGTCACGGCGGCGGGCGGCAAGCGGGTGGTGTTGGGCTATGATGGCCGCCTATCGTCGCCAAGCCTGGCACAGGCCTGTATCGCTGGCTTGCGCGCCGGTGGGGTGGATGTTATCAACATTGGCATGGTGCCAACCCCGATGGTTTATTTCGCCCATGCCACTATCCCCAGCGATGGGGCGATCATGATTACGGGTTCGCACAATCCCCCCGAATACAACGGATTCAAAATGGTGTTGCAGGGTAAGGCACTGTATGGCGACGCGGTGCAGGATTTGTACCAGCTGGCAAAGTCTGGCCAGTTCAGCACGGGTCAGGGTGGATTGGAAGAACGTGATTTGGCCGAACCCTATCAACAACGCCTGCTGGAATCCCTGCAAGATATGGACAGCGCCAAGGCGCCCAAGGTGGTGTGGGATCCTGGTAATGGCGCGACCGGCGATGTGGTGTCGGCCTTGGTGGGCAAGCTGCCCGGCCAACATTTCCTGATTAACGCAACGGTTGACGGCACCTTTCCCGCCCACCATCCCGACCCGACGGTTGAGGAGAACCTGCAACAGTTGCAACAGGCGGTGGCCGCCAACAAAGCCGACCTAGGCATTGCCTTTGATGGTGATGGCGATCGGATTGGGGTGATTGATGGCCAGGGGCGCATCCTGTGGGGCGACCAACTGCTGCTGCTGTACGCCGAAGACTTGTTGCAACGTCACCCGGGCGCGACGATCATTGCCGATGTTAAGGCCAGCCAGGTGTTGTTTGACGGCGTGGCGGCGCTGGGCGGTAAGCCCGTCATGTGGAAGGCGGGACATTCCCTGATTAAGGCCGCGATGAAGGAGCTGGACTCGCCATTGGCGGGCGAAATGAGCGGTCATATGTTCTTTGCTGAGGATTATTACGGTTTTGACGATGCGATTTATGGCGCGCTGCTGGTGCTGCGGATTTTGACCAAACAGGGGCGCAGCCTGGCCGACTTTTACGACACCCTGCCCCAACCGCCCAGCACGCCGGAGTTGCGCTTCCCCTGCGAGGAGGCGGATAAGTTCCCCATCGTTGAACGCCTACAAAAACGGATGCAGGAACAGGGCGCCGATTGCGTCACGATTGATGGGGTGCGGGTTACCACGGCGGACGGCTGGTGGCTGGTGCGCGCCTCCAACACCCAAAACATCCTGGTTGCCCGCTGCGAAGGGCGGGATAACGACGCCCTGCAACGGCTAAAAACCACCCTCAGCCACGAATTGGCTGCCTGCGGCCTTCAAGTCGGATCGTTTTAGGGGGGGGATACACTCCACCCTTTTTGATGATAGGGGCGGGGGCGTCGGAGCGCGGACAGCGATTCGGTGGGGGGGATTTCGCCGCTCTGTCTGATGGACATCCACCCTTACCGCCGATCCGTTGTCATCCTACCCTTTATGGGTAGGATCTCAAATCTTAACCGCTGTACAGACGGCGCGGGGAGTAAGAAGATCCTACCCATAAAGGGTAGGATGACAGCAGAGGGGCGGAATGGTAGAGCAACAAAAAAGGTCGTCACTCCCGCGCAGGCGGGAGTCCAGCACCCTGTTGCCGCTTTTACTTGCCCTAGCATCGCATGGATCCTACCCACAAGGGGTAGGATGACAGCGGAGAGGCGGGGATAGCGAAGCTAGGATAACAACGGCATGCGGCAATTGGCTGGCTGCACCCACATCACAATGTCATTCTCCCCCCCCCACACACAAAAAAAATCTAGAATGTTGGGGAGAATCTCAAATCCTAACCGCTTTTTGCAGAAAGAAAGGCCAACAATTCATCCAACGCCATCGATTGCTGTTGGCCGTTGGCCATATCGCGCAGGGTATAGCGACCGCTGGCCAGCTCATCCGGGCCCAGCAGGATGACCAGGCGGACACCGCGTTTGTCCGCCAATTTTAGCCGTTTGCCGACATTACCCTCATAGCCCTGATCCACCGCAATCCCCGCATGGCGCAGCTGTTGCCCCAATTGGCGGGCGGGCGCGTGGCAGGTGGCATCGGTGGGAACCACCATCACCCGTGGTGGCGGCGGCGGCAGATCGCCCATCAGCAGGCACAGCCGCTCTATCCCCGATCCAAAGCCAACCGCGGGCAATGGCGCGCCCCCCAAGGCCTCAGCAATTCCCCCATAGCGCCCGCCGCCCAGCACGGTTGCCTGCGCCCCCAATTTGGTTGAGGTAAACTCAAAAACCGTGTGTTGGTAGTAATCAAAGCCGCGCACCAGCCTTGGGTTATGGTGCCAGGCGATGTTCAGGCTGGCCAACCCCGCCTGCAGATCCGCCCAAAACGCGGCGGCCTCTGGCTCCAAATACTCGGTTAGCTGGGGGGCGTTGACCAGCACGGCGTGATCGGCGGGATCCTTAGAATCCAGGATGCGCAGCGGGTTGCGTTCCAGGCGCAGCTGGCTGTCCGCCGACAGGTTGGCGGCATGACCGCGCAGATAGCCCACTAAGGCTTCCCGAAATTGCAGGCGGCTGGGCATATCGCCCATGCTGTTCAGTTCCAACGTGATGTGGTCGGCCAGCCCCAGTTCGGCCAAAAAGGCCTTCGCCAGGCTAAGGATCTCCAAATCCGCCTCAACACTGGTGGTGCCCATAATCTCCGCCCCCACCTGATGATGTTGGCGATAGCGCCCCTTCTGCGGCCGTTCGTAACGAAACATTGGGCCAATGTAGAAGAATTTTAACGGCACCTGATCCTGCAACCGATTGCTCAACACCGCCCGCACCACGCCCGCCGTCCCCTCAGGCCGCAGGGTTAGGCTGTCGCCGCCACGATCCTCAAAGCTGTACATCTCCTTCGACACCACATCGGTGACCTCACCCAGGGATCGGTTAAACAGCTCGGTAAATTCAAAAATCGGTGTGGCAATCTCGTTCAAGCCAAAACGCGCCATCACCAGACGGGCGGCCGCGGCCACCGCCTGAAAC
>VEQJ01000172.1 GCA_018883285.1 Alphaproteobacteria bacterium | reverse complement strand
ACCCTAACAAAAACCGGCACAGCCAGCACGGGGGCAGCCAGCATCAGAAAAATCTGCGCGTGATTGGGCACAAACCAGGTTCCCAGGCGGATGCTATAGGCCAACCAGACAGCCATAATCAAACAGACTGTATCAACCGCCAACAGCACCGCCTGTTTGCCCAGGCGGTTCATATTCACCAAATAACGCAGCACAAAACCGCCAAAATGATTACGCATCAGTGCGATACTCCGTCGCTACGCAACACCTTAACAAAGGTCATCCACAAAATCTTCAGATCAAAGCCTAACGATCGTTTCTGCAGATATTCGGCATCCCATTTGACCTTTTCGGGAATCGGCAACTCATCCCGCCCATTCACCTGCGCCCAGCCGGTCAGGCCGGGAACCAGCTCATGCACGCCACAGCTGGTACGCAACGCCACCAAATCATCCTGGTTAAACAGGGCGGGGCGGGGGCCAACCAGGCTCATATCCCCCTTAAGAATGCTCCACAACTGCGGCAATTCATCCAGGCTGGATTTGCGCAAAAACGCGCCAATGGGGGTTAAATAATGGGCAGGATCGCTTAGCAAATGGGTGGCCACCGCCGGTGTATCCACCCGCATGCTGCGAAACTTTGGCATGCTGAACAGTTGGTTGTTGCGCCCCACCCGATCCGACCAATACAGCACGGGCCCGGGGGAGGTTATCGCGACCGCCAGCGCCGTCAGCACAAAGGGAATGGCCAGCAACACCGCCGCCACCCCCGCCACTGCCAGATCCATCACGCGCTTAGCGGTCATTGTTCGCCCCTAACATATTTTAAACAGCCCATGCGCACGATCATCCCAACAGCCACTCCGCCTAATCCCCGCCAAACAAATCGCGGGTATAGACCTTATCCCGCACATCGTCCAGCTCCGCGGTCAGGCGGTTGGCGACAATCACGCAGGCCTGTTTTTTAAACTCAGCCAAATCGGTCATGACGGGCGAATGGAAAAAGCTGGGCTCCTGCACCATCGGCTCATAGACGATAACGGGTATGCCCTTAGCCTTAATCCGCTTCATAATCCCCTGAATGCTTGAAGTGCGAATGTTATCCGCCCCGCTTTTCATAATCAGCCGATAAATCCCGACCACCTGGGGCTTCAAGCGCAGGATGCTATCGGCAATAAAGTCTTTACGGGTGGCATTGGCCTCCACCACCGCGCGAATCAGGCTTTGCGGCACCTCATCGTAATTGGCCAACAGCTGCTTGGTATCCTTGGGCAGGCAATAGCCGCCATAACCAAAGGAGGGGTTGTTGTAGTGATTGCCGATACGGGGATCCAACCCGACCCCCTCAATAATCTGGCGGGTATCCAGGCCGTGGCTGGCGGCATAGCTGTCCAGCTCATTAAAATAGGCTACCCGCATCGCCAGATAGGTGTTGGCGAACAGTTTAATCGCCTCCGCCTCCGTCGCATCGGTCAGCAGCACGGGCACATCAGCCTTTAGCGCACCATCCTGCAACAGCTGGGCAAAAATTTCTGCCCGCGTTGACCGCTCCCCCACCACAATGCGCGATGGGTACAGGTTGTCGTGCAGTGCCCGCCCCTCCCGCAGGAATTCTGGCGAAAAAATCAGGTTGGGGCATTGCAACCTCTCCCGCAGCTTGACCGTAAAGCCTACCGGAACGGTGGATTTGATCACCATCACCGCCTGGGGATTGATGGCTATCACATCCTCCACCACCGCCTCAACCGATTGGGTGTTAAAGGAATTGGTGTCGGGGTCATAATCGGTGGGGGTGGCAATAATCACAAAGTCCGCCCCGCTATAGGCCTCTGTTTTGTCCAGCGTCGCCCGCAAATTCAACGGCTGATGCGCCAAATATTCCTCAATTTCGGGATCACTAATCGGCGATTGGCGGCGGTTCAACATCTCCACCTTGGCGGGCACAATGTCTAAGGCCACCACCTGATGATGCCTGGCCAACAAAATGGCGTTGGATAATCCCACATAGCCCGTGCCAACCACCGCAATTTTCATGACAATTTGTTTTCTCAATAATTTTTTCTTGATGCCCGTGGGCGACTCCACCCCTCTTAAGGGCACATCCCGCAACCGCAATCTAGCCAAAAAACTGCAGGAGTAAAAGGGGTGGCCGCAAGCGGTTCACAGATTTTGCTTGTCAGCCAGCCAGTGCTGGGCTATAAGCCATAGTTCCCCTGGTCAGCCATCGTGCTTTCAATACCAGGGCATTGGTTTATCGCGGGGTGGAGCAGCCCGGTAGCTCGTCAGGCTCATAACCTGAAGGTCGTCAGTTCAAATCTGGCCCCCGCAACCAACTATTTCAAAGACTTAGCCGCAATCCCCAACGCAGTCTTTTTTCCCGGTGCCGCACTGGTGCCGCATTACCGTGACAGTGAGAAAATTCACTGTAGATTTTAGCGTCGGAAACTCTAAAGTCCTCTGATGATTACCAGGCATGAAAATGGCATTGAGCAAGGATTGATCGCAAAGCTATGCGATCTTAAGTACACTCATCGCCCCGACATTCGAGACAGGGCTTCGTTGGAATCGAATTTTCGAGAAAAATTCGAGGAATTAAACAGAGTCAAGCTTACTGACAGCGAATTTTCACGTCTTCTTGACAGCATTGTCACGTCAGACGTTTTCGCCGCAGCAAAAGCCCTGCGCGAGCAAAATACTTTTGAGCGTGAGGATGGCACCCCGCTGCACTACACGCTCGTCAATATTAAGGACTGGTGCAAAAACACCTTTGAAGTCATCAATCAGTTGCGGATGAATACGGAGTACAGCCATCACCGCTATGATGTGATTCTGCTTATTAACGGTGTCCCTGTGACGCAGATTGAACTAAAAACCCTTGGCATTAGCCCGCGCCGTGCGATGCAGCAGATCGTTGATTATAAGAATGATCCCGGCAATGGTTATACCAAAACACTGCTCTGCTTTATACAGATGTTCATCGTCAGCAATCGCGACGAAACCTATTACTTCGCCAATAACAACAACCGCCATTTCAGCTTTGACGCGGATGAACGCTTTTTGCCAGTCTATGAGTATGCTGCGCCTGATAACAAAAAGATCACCCTTCTCGACAGTTTTGCCGAGGCGATGCTGGCCAAATGCACACTAGGCCAGATGATCAGCCGCTATATGGTGCTGGTGAGCAGCGAGCAAAAATTGATGATGATGCGGCCTTACCAAATTTATGCGGTTAAGGCGATTATGGACTGCATCCAGCAGAACTGTGGCAACGGGTATATCTGGCACACCACCGGCAGCGGTAAGACACTAACTTCGTTCAAAACCTCAACGCTGTTGAAAGACAACCCGAACATCAGCAAATGCCTGTTTGTGGTTGACCGTAAAGACCTCGACCGGCAAACACGGGAGGAGTTTAACCGCTTCCAAGAAGGCTGCGTTGAGGAAAACACGAATACAAGCACCTTGGTTGAGCGGTTGTTGTCAGATGACTATGCCGACAAGGTGATCG
>VEQJ01000007.1 GCA_018883285.1 Alphaproteobacteria bacterium | reverse complement strand
GGCTAAGGCAACAGCCAATGGTCGCCCCACCTGCTGAGCTTTCAAAAAGAATCGGGGGCAGGCGATGGTGCGCATCCTATTCTCCTGCGGCGGCTGGCGTTTTGTTGGGCGGGGCGGGTTGTGGCGCGACTGCCCCCTGATTGCTGGGTTGCAGATAGGGTGGCGGCGGGCTAATCGACACGGGCACCTCAACCTGCCCCACGGGTGGTGGCATTTTGCTGAGATAAATCAGGGCACCAACCAAGCCCAATAGGATGAATACAATAGCAACAGGCCATAGATATGTTTTCATGGTAACCTTTTCGCACGGTTGGTGTTAACATTACCCATAGTTTTACCTAAGCTGGCGATTAGAAACAACGATTTTCCATGATGACCTCCATGCCCCCCGCCACCATACATGCCGGCGCCAAGCCAAGTAGCAAATCCGCCCTGCCCAGGCCTAATCGCCCCCTGGTGATCATCGGCCTGATGGGGGCTGGCAAAACCAGCATCGGGCGCCAGCTGGCCAAAATGCTTAAGATGCCCTTTGTTGACAGCGATATTGCCCTGGTCAGCCAGGCAGGCATCAGCATTGAGGAGATTTTCAGCCGTTATGGTGAGGAAACCTTTCGACAATTTGAGCGCAAGGTGATTGGTCAGCTGTTAGCGGATCAACGGCCAAAGGTGGTGGCGGTGGGTGGCGGTGCCTTTGTGCAGCCTGAAACCCGCGCCCTGATTCAGGAAAAGGGTATCAGCATCTGGTTGCGCGCCACCATGCCGCAATTGATGGAACGGATACAGGCCAACGCCAACCGCCCGCTGTTGAAACAGGGGGATCCCGCCGAAATCCTGGCTAAGCTAATGGATGTGCGCTATCCCATTTACGCTGAGGCGGCGATAACGGTGGACAGCCTGGACGGCGCCATGTATCTAACCGTTCAGGCGATTGCCAACGCCCTTAGCCAATATCTTGCCGAATCCCCGTCATGACCCCTTTGCAACCCACCCTGACCGTTTCCACCAGCAGCCGCAGCTATCCGATTTTTATTCAGCCTGGCCTGTTGGCGCAGGGCGGATCGATCCTGGCGTCGCTGTTACCCGCCAAACGCGCCATAGTGGTCGCGGATGAGGCGGTATGGCATCGGTATGGCCAAGTGCTGGCCGACAGCCTGGCGGCGGCGGAATTTTCCTTTCACATCCTGACGGTTGCGGGGGGGGAGGGCAGCAAAAGCTATAGCCAGTTGGAACAGTTGTTGGAGCGCGCCCTGGCCTTGGCACCCGATCGGCAAACCGCGGTTATCGCCTTTGGCGGCGGGGTGATTGGCGATTTGGCGGGTTTTGCCGCCAGCATTCTGTTACGCGGCCTGCCCTTTGTGCAGATTCCCACCACTTTGTTGGCGATGGTCGACAGCTCGGTCGGCGGTAAGACCGGCATCAACAGCCCCCATGGCAAAAACCTGATAGGCAGTTTTTATCAACCCCATGCGGTGCTGATTGACCCCACCGTGCTAACCACACTGCCCCATCGTCAATTGTTGGCAGGCTATGCCGAGGTGGTGAAATACGGGCTGATTGCCGATGCCGACTTTTTTGCCTGGCTAGAGCATCATGGCGCCGCCGCCCTGAAGGATAAGGACTTAGCCAAGCTTAGCTATATAATCGAAAAATCCTGCGCCCACAAAGCAACCATTGTGGGAATGGATGAGCGGGAGGGGGGCGTGCGCGCCCTGCTGAACTTCGGACACACCCTTGGCCATGCGTTAGAGGCCGCCTTAGGCTACAGCGATGCCCTGCTGCATGGGGAGGGGGTGGCAATCGGCATGGTCTTTGCCACCGAATTGTCGCAGCATTTGGGGCTGATTGCGCCAGAACTTTCCCAACAGGTGGTGAAACGGGTGCGCGACCACCTGACCGCGGTCGGCCTGCCCATCCACCACCGCCACCTGCCCGCCGCCGCCCAGGATTCCCAATCGCTGCTAACCCTGATGGCTGGCGACAAAAAAGCGGTTGCCCGCCGCCTGACCTTTGTGCTGCTAGACGCGCTTGGCCACGCCCTGGTGCAACGCGATGTGCCCAGCGCCGATGTGTTGGCATTGCTGGCAGTGGGGCGGGTGAATGGGTAGAGGAAAGTGGTGGTCGCCAGCGGACTCGGATTGAACCAATTAGTGGTCTTTGTAAACGCCATGAACGAGATGGGCAAGATATTTGAGAGCCCTGTAAAACTTGAGAAAAAAGCGTTCAAGTTCGAACCGATGGCAATAGCTGCATGATTTAGGAGTTTAATCCAACCAAGCATTGGCAATGAATAAACTGACTTGATTTAAGTCAAAAATTTCTGTAATTTCAGAAAAGACTAAAGCTACAGAAAGCCATTTATGCAACTTACTGAATCCATGCAGACTTTCATCTCCCACTTTGGCGAGATGGGAAGCCGTTGGGGTATCAATAGAACGGTCGGGCAGATCTATGCGCTACTCTATCTCTCGAAAGAGCCAATCTGCGCTGATGATATATCGGAGACACTCGGCTTCTCGCGCTCGAACGTGAGCATGGGATTGAAGGAGCTGGATAGCTGGCGGCTGGTGCGGGTGAAGCATTTCCAAAAAGACCGCAAGGAATATTACACAGTGCCAGAAGATGTGTGGGAGATTTTCCGCACCCTGGTGGAAGAGCGCAAAAAGCGTGAGATCGACCCGACGCTCTCGATGCTGCGCGACGTGATCCTCGCGCCTAAGGCAACGGGTGAAGATTATTCCCGCGAGAAAATGCAGGAGATGCACGATCTGATCGAGATGCTCACCGGCTGGTACATGGATATGCAGAAGGTTGAAACGGAGCGGTTGGTGAACCTGCTGAAGCTCGGCTCCAAGGTCTATAAACTTTACGAAATGAAGGACAAGCTGGCCGTGATCGCTGGCGGCAAGAAGAAGGAGAAACGCTGATGGATGCGCTCATGCTCGCCCGAATTCAATTTGGGGCGAATATCACTTTTCATATTCTATTCCCCACCATCACCATCGCACTGGGCTGGATTCTTCTGTTCTTCAAGGTTCGTTATAACCGCAGCCGCGATATGAAGTGGATGGATGCCTATAAGTTTTGGGTGAAGATTTTTGCGCTGTGCTTTGCGCTTGGTGTGGTTTCCGGCATCACCATGTCATTCCAGTTCGGTACCAACTGGCCGGGCTTTATGATGGCGGTGGGTAACATTGCGGGACCACTCTTGGCGTATGAGGTGCTTACCGCGTTTTTTCTGGAAGCCACGTTCCTCGGCATCATGCTTTTTGGATTCAACAAGGTTTCCAACCGTGTGCACACAACAGCGACCGTGCTGGTAGCCTTTGGCACTACCATGTCGGCGTTTTGGATTATTGCGCTGAATTCATGGATGCACACACCCACCGGATTTGAAATGCGTGACGGTGTAGCGCATGCAACCAGCTGGTTTAAAATCGTGTTTAACCCCTCCATGCCGTATCGCCTGACGCACATGCTGCTGGCTTCTGGCTTAACTGCTGCATTCCTGATTGCTGGAATTTCGGCCTACCGTTTTCTGCGTGGTGATCGCTGTGCCAGCGTTATGGCGGCGATGAAAACGGGTGTGTATGCAGCGGCGCTGCTGATTCCCATCCAGATTTTTGTGGGTGATATGCACGGACTCAATACGCTGAAACACCAGCCCGCGAAAGTCGCGGCGATGGAAGGTGTGTGGGAAACCGAGCGTGGCGTGCCGATGCTGCTGTTTGCTGTGCCAAACAAAGAAACACGCAGCAATGATTATGAAATCGGCATCCCCAAACTGGCAAGCCTGATTCTTACGCATGACTGGGATGGCGAGATTAAAGGATTGAATGAATTTGAAGGCAAGCACCCGCCCGTTGCGCCAGTATTTTTTGCGTTTCGCGTCATGGTGGGTGTGGGAATGCTGATGCTTGCCGTATCGTGGCTATCTGCATGGCAAATCAAACGCAAGGGTGAACCAAAGCGCTGGCTCGCCTATGTGTTAGTGGGAATGGCGTTCTCAGGATGGATCGCCACCACCGCCGGTTGGTACACCACCGAAATCGGGCGGCAGCCTTATCTTGTATATGGCGTTCTCACTACCGCGCAGGCAGCAGCAACAAACGTGACCGCTGGCATGATCGGCGCAACACTCGCCATGTATCTAACGCTATACGCTGTGTTAATCGCGGCATTTATATCGGTGGTGTTTTATCTGGCGCGTAAGGCCACTGTGAAACCCGACCCTTTATCAGAGCAAGCCTTCTCCTCAATCGGGGTTGAAAAAATGGTGGAAGGAAAACTATAGCATGGAAATCTTCGCAAACGGACAATGGTTGCCGCTGGTATTCATGGCGCTGATGGGCATTTCTATTCTCGCCTATGTGATTCTCGATGGCTACGATTTGGGTGTGGGTATGCTTATGAGTCGCGCTAGTGATGCGGAAAAAGATAAAATGATCGCCTCCATCGGACCATTTTGGGATGCGAACGAAACATGGCTTGTACTGGGTGTCGGAATTCTGCTTGTAGCATTCCCGATGGCGCATGGGGTGATTCTCACCGCGCTCTATTTGCCAACTGCCGTGATGTTGGGCGGACTCATCTTACGGGGTGTATCCTTCGATTTTCGCGCCAAGGCAAAAGCCAACCATAAGCATTTATGGGATAAATGTTTCATGGGTGGATCGCTCATCTCGGCATTGGCGCAAGGCTATATGTTGGGGCTCTATATTGTGGGTTTTGAAGAAACATTTGCCACCTTCGCCTTTGGGTTGCTCGTCGGAGCTTGCCTTGCCGCTGGTTATTGTTTTGTCGGTGCAGGTTGGCTGATTATGAAAACCGAAGGCGATTTGCAAAAGAAGGCGGTTAAATGGGCGCGGGTTGCGTTATGGGGAACAGCTTTCGGTATGGCGATTGTCTCCATCTCCACGCCGCTGCTCAGCCCGCGCATCTTCGATAAATGGTTTTCGTTACCGAATTTCCTCCTGCTGTTACCGATTCCGCTGATGACGGGATTGCTGATTGTGATGCTGGAATTAGTGCTACGCAAACTTCCACGCCCGAACGATAAATACTGCTGGGTTCCATTCGCTGGAAGCGTTGGGCTTTTCTTGCTCGGCTTCCACGGACTAGCCTATAGTTTCTACCCCTACATCGTGCCGGATAAAATCACCATATGGGATGCCGCCAGCGCCCCCGAATCGCTGATGATTATCCTCGTGGGGGCTCTCATAGTGCTGCCCTGTATTATCGGTTATACCATCTTCGCTTACCGTGTGTTCTGGGGCAAGGTGAAGGATTTGAGCTATTATTAAACTTGTGAAGACGTAGGAGCGCGTATGGATGGGCAATATTGTTGGCAGCGGGGCGGGTGGATGGGTAGAGGAAAGTGGTGGAGCCGAGGGGAGTCGAACCCCTGACCTCGACAATGCGAATGTCGCGCTCTCCCAACTGAGCTACGGCCCCAACGGTAACGGCGGCCATCATGCGGCAAACGCCCCAAAACTGTCAACGCCTTCGCACCATCCGCTGCACAGGGGGGAGGAACGCGATGCGGGCTTTGGGTATAGGCAGTTTGCCTAAATGGCCTGTGCCTGCTGAACCCCTGAATTTTGCAACTCCTGCACCCGAATTTTTTGCACCACCTGTTTCGCTTCCTCAGGCCGCTGCCCCAAGGATTCCATCACCAGCTGGGCAAGGCGCAGGCTGGATTCCAAGGTTTCCACCACCACATGCTTGGCGCCCATATCGTACAGGGCGTTGCTGTCTTTTGAATCTTTGGTGCGTACAATCACGGGCAACAGGGGAAATTCTGCCCGCAACGAATGGATGATATCGTGAATGGCGGCATGGTCATCGATGGTGATAATCGCCAGATCAATTTGGCTGTTAATCAATCGGTGCCACAGGGCTTTGCGGCGGGCATCGCCATAGATGATGCGATAGCCATCCCGATTGCATTGGCGCACCAGCTCTGCATTGTTATCAAAGGCAATATAGGGCAAACGCTGATCCTGCAGTACCCGCGCCAGCAGTTGCCCCGTACGGCCAAAGCCGGCAATCAACACCCCGCTGTGACCGCTCATCAAATCCAGATTGGAGGACATCTCCTGGCGGCTTTTGCCAAACCTACGTTGAACATAGTCGGCAATTTGGGGGGTAAAGGCAAACACCAACGGGCTTAGCATCATTGAACAGGCGGTTACCAACAGAAAATATTGGGTATTTTCGGCGGGCATCAACGCCGATGCGGTGGCAACGCCAAGAACCAACAGCGCAAATTCCCCTGGTTGCGAAAGATACAGCGATATTTCAACCGATTTGCGCAGGGGAACTTTAAACTTCAGACATAGGGGCAGCAGGATGGCGGCTTTGACGGCAAAAATGCCCACCACCCCAACCGCCAACAGCAACGGTTGCCGCAACACCTCCGTCAGGTTGATCATCATGCCAATCGACAGGAAAAAGATGCCGATTAGCAAACTTTTCAGCGGGCTAATAATCACCTCAACCTCATGCCGATATTCGGTTTCGGCAATCAACAGTCCCGCCATAAAAGCGCCCAGTGCCAACGACAGGCCGGCCAGCTGGGTCAGGGCGGCACTGCCAATCACTGCGAACACCACAAAGGCCGCCAACCATTCGGGGCTTTTGGAAAAATTGATGGTTTGCAGAAAGGGCGCCAACACCTTTTTGCCAAGGAAATAGATGGCCACCACCACCAAAATCCCTAAAGCCAGGGAACTGGCCAAGGCCTGCACAATGCCAACATTGGCATCGGCCGAAAATGATGAAGCCAGTACCAGAATTGGGATAACCGCCAAATCCTGCATCAACAGGATGCAAAAACAGATAATACCGACGGGGCGCGAGGTCAGTTTGCGCTCCTCCAACAATTTTAACACAATAGCGGTTGATGACAGGGCAAAGGATGCGCCAATCAAAATCGACACAGGGATGCTGTTGTTAAAGGCCATGGCAATCGCAAAAATGACCAACGCGGTCAACAAAATTTGGGCACTACCCAGGCCAAAAATATAGCGACGCAGCTCACGCAGCCGTTCAAACGACAGCTCAAGCCCAATCATGAACATCAGGGTGATGATGCCCAATTCACCCAAAATATAGACCGTGCCTGTATCCTGAATCGTAACATAGCCAAGCCAGGGATAGGTGGTGGCCAAGGATGCCAGACCAAAGGGGCCAATGGCGATGCCGCACAACAAATAGCCCAAAATTGGTGACAGCTTTAACCGATGCATCATCGGCACAATCAGGCCAGCAATGCCGAAAAACAACAAAAGCGTGGCAATAACCTCAAGCAAATGGTGATGATTGGCGGCTAACTGTTCCATGATTTTTGATTGAAAAATAGATTTGGGCGGGTTGACTTAGGGAATTTTTGAGCATAACCGCTTAGCTAACAATGCGCAACGCCGCATAAAAATTGACCCAAAGCCATTGACCTATAGGCAAGGGGCGCAGGATACCGTAAAACCAGCCTGTTTAGACAAAATGGTTGATGATGCCCCAATCCCCAACACCCCGTGCCGCCCACCAATCCTCTGCTATGGCCGAACCCATGCCCCCCAAGTCGCTAAGCGCCTCTGCACAACAGTTGTACAGCGGGGCGCGCGGGGCATTTTTGGCGGCGCAGCTGGTTGGCGATGTGTGTCGCCCTGGCTTTATCGCCATGCTGGCTTTGCAGCTGGAACTGGCCAATATCCGCCATCAGGTGACCGAGCCGTTGTTGGGGCAGATCCGCCTGAGCTGGTGGCGGGAGCAGTTGTCGGCGATGCCATCGCCTGCCGCTGGTCAACATCCGATTTTGCAAGAGCTGGTGGCGGCGCGGGCAAAACTGCCCCCTGCCCTGCTGGATCACCTGCTAACCGCGCAGGCCGAGGCGTTGGATTATCTGCCCGCCAGCAATTGGCCAGGGCTGCAGGATTGGGCGCAGCGGATTGGCCGTGCGCAACTGCTGCTGCTGGCTGCTCAACTCAACAGTGCTGCCGCTGACATACCCGCCGCCGCCCAAGACTTAGCACAGCCAGCCGGGTTGGCGATTGGCCTGCTGCAACTGCTGCAACAATGCGGGGCGGCTAACCTGGCCGATGCGCTTTGTGCCAATCATCAGGGTGGCCATCAGGGTGGTCATCAGGACAATACGCACCAGCATGACTTGAGCGCGGCGGTGGCCACCGTGCGAACAACGGCTGAGCAGGCGTTGCAACAGGCCGCCCCCCTGCTACGCGCCCTGCCCCGCGATCAACGCCCCGCTTTTTTCGGCCTTATCGCCACCAAAAGGCTGTTGCGGCAGCTGGCCAGCCATGGTGATCAGCTGAATCGTTTGGACTATCATCGCCCCGATCCCTGGCGCGCCTGGCGCCTGTATCGCCTGGTTAGCTTTGGCAGATTGTAAAGGTTCCCTGATGAAACGGCTGAAATTAACCATTGAATATGACGGCAGCCGCCTGAACGGCTGGCAGATACAGGCGGTGGATTTATCGGTGCAGCAAGTGTTGCAGGATGCCTTTGCCGTGGTGCTGGCGGGGCAAGCGGTTGAGGTGGTGGGGGCTGGCCGTACCGATTCGGGCGTTCACGCCCTGGGTCAGGTGGCGCATGTCGATTTGCCCCCGTCTTTTGCCCCGAATCCGCCCCCAAATCTTTACAGGTTGCGGGCATCGCTGAACCACTTTATCCATCCGCATGGGGTCAGTGTGCATGATATTGAGCCCGTGGCCGATGATTTCCATGCCCGCTTTTCGGCGATACGGCGGCGCTATTGCTATCGCCTGCACACCCACCCGGCCTTAAGCCCGCTGCATCGTCATCGGGTTTGGCATTTTGGCCGCCCCCTGGATGTGCCCGCCATGCAACAGGCGGCACAATTCCTGCTGGGGCAGCATGATTACAGCAGCTTTCGTGATGCCCGATGCCAGGCCAAAACCCCCATCCGCAGCCTGGATCAAGTTTTGGTAACGGCGGTGGAGAATGATTATTGGGGTGAGGTGCAGGTGCAGGTGGCGGCGCGATCCTTCCTGCATCATCAGGTGCGCATCATGGTTGGCACGCTGGTTAAGGTCGGGTTGCATCACCAACCGCCCGAATGGGTTTCCACCGTGCTGGCCGCCCGCAATCGCCACCAGGCTGGCCCCACCGCTCCGCCAGAGGGCTTGTATTTGGTCGGGGTTGACTACCCCGCTTAAGCATCTTAACCCCACAGGATTATTAAGGATAGCGCGTTAGGTTTTTTAGGTATTAACCAGCGCAAAATCACTTTTAATGTTGACAACATGGTTTTTAGCCATACAGTAAAGTCCTTAATATCGAGAAATCGATTATAACATCCAATTTTAAGAGTAAAATAATGGCAGAATTTCATGGGGTCGGGTCTGATACCGTTGAGGCTTATGGCACTACAGACTTACCAGCCAGATTTGTTATTTCATTTGAATACCCTGACGGAAAAACAGAATTTTCATTTTCAATTCAAGACATTGGAGGTCAGCAATTATATGCATCCGATGATTCTTTATCGCTTATAAATGCCAATATCGCTCGCCAGAAATTGACTAGTGAGGGTCTGAATTCTAATCTTATTATTGAACAACCATCATCTGGTGGATTATTTACGGGATGGAAAGCAAAGGTTGTTTTATCAGATAATAACATTGCTATATATAGTGAGTATTATGTTCCTCCTCAACCTCTATCAGATAATAACATTGTTATATCTAATAGTGAGTATTATGTTCCTCCTCAACCTGATGAGTATTGTGCAGCAGTGGTAGCCTTTGTACGCAGTCTGTCAAGAGAGGTTAAATAACACCGCAACATGCAAACAACGCGCTCTTTGACCCCAGACTTTGATCGGGGGGGGGGCTGATCATGATGTCCAACCCCAATCCCCAGATAAAAAAACGCCCCTATGTTTTTAAAGGGGAATGGTTACAGCTTGGCCACCATGCGTTGCATCGCTTCCTCAACATGATGGCGGCTGTTAAAGGCGGATAGGCGAAAATACCCCTCCCCCGCGGCGCCAAAGCCTGACCCTGGCGTGCCAACCACATGGCATTCTTGCAACAGCCAATCAAAAAAGTCCCAGCTGGACAAATTGTTGGGCGTCTTAAGCCACACATAGGGGGCATTAACCCCGCCATAAACCGTCAGGCCTGCCGCGGTCAGTTTTTGAACAATGATTTGGGCATTTTCCCTATAAAAATCGATTAGGCCTTTGACCTGCTGCTGCCCCTCGGGGGAATAGACCGCTTCGGCGCCCCGCTGCACGATATAGGATACGCCGTTAAACTTGGTGGCCTGGCGGCGGTTCCATAATGGCCACAGCTCAACAAGGCTGCCATCCTTTGCCCTGGCCTTTAGGCTTTTGGGAACCACGGTCAGGGCGCATCGCGTACCGGTAAAGCCAGCATTTTTGGAAAAGGATCGAAACTCAATCGCGCAGTTGCGGGCGCCATCAATTTCATAAATCGAATGGGGCAGGTCGGGGTCGCTGATAAACCCCTCATAGGCGGCATCAAAGAAAATAATCGCCTCATGGCTTAGGGCATAGTTCACCCATGCCTGCAACTGTTCCCTGCTGGCGGTTGCCCCCGTCGGGTTGTTGGGAAAGCACAGGTAAATCAGATCGACTTTGCGATTTGGAATCTGCGCGATAAAATTGTTTTGGGCGCTGATGGGCAAATAGACTAGGCCGTCATATTCCCCCCTGTCGTTGGCTTGACCCGTATGGCCAGCCATCACATTGGTATCGACATAGACGGGATAGACGGGGTCGGTCACCGCAATCACGTTATCGCACCCAAAAATATCCAGGATGTTGCCGCTATCGCATTTGGATCCGTCGGAAACAAAAATTTCTGAGGCATCAATGTCACAGCCGCGCGCTTGAAAATCATGCAGGGCAATCTTCTCCCGCAGCCAGCCATAGCCCTGCTCAGGCCCATAGCCGTGAAAGCTTTCATGCCTGCCCAAATCCTCAACCGCCTTGGTCATCGCGGCGCGGCAGGCCGCCGGCAGGGGTTCGGTCACATCGCCAATGCCTAAGCGAATTATCGGGGGGTTGGACGGAGCCTTAGCATGCTGTTCGGCAAAAACATTGACCCGCCTGGCAATTTCGGGAAACAGATAGCCAGCCTTAAGCTTAAGATAGTTATCGTTAATGTTTGCCATGCGCCCTATTCCCCCGAACCGTTAAATTTTTTGGCACGGCGTGCCTGTTTTTGCTTCTGCTTACTCTTGCTGGCCGCTTGTGCCGCCTGTTCTGCATCCAGGCGGCTGTTCAGCCAGCGTTGTTGCAGAATCGACAGCAAATTGTTGCTGGTCCAGTACAGGATTAGGCCTGCGGCAAAATGCGCCATCATCAGGGTAAAGATATAGGGCATAATCTTAAACACCATCGCCTGGGTCGGATCGGTCGGCGGCGGATTAAGCCGTTGTTGCAGCACCATGGTCAGCCCCATCAGCAGCGGCCAAACCCCAATCATCAAAAACGCTGGCAGCTCGATAGGAATCAGGCCAAACAGGTTGAAAATGCTGGTTGGATCGGGCGCCGACAGATCATGAATCCAGCCGACAAATGGGGCATGACGCAGCTCTATCGCCACCGACAACACCTTATACAGCGCCAGGAAAATCGGAATCTGCAGCAAGATGGGCAGGCAGCCACCCAGGGGGTTTACCCCCTCCGTCTTATACAGCTTCATCAATTCCTGATTCATCCGCATTTTATCGTCGCTATACAGCTCCTTAAGACGCACCATTTCAGGCTGCAAATCCTTCATCCGCTTCATCGCCTTAAAGGATGCGTTGGCCAGCGGGAACAGGGCTATCCGCACCAATAGGGTCAGGGCGATAATCGCCAGGCCATAGTTGTGGGTCAGCAGGTGCATCAGCTGCAACACGTGATACAGCGGTTTGGCGATAAAAAAGAACCAGCCGAAGTCTACCGCTTGCTCCAAACGGGGAATGGTCAGCTGATCGCTGTATTTTTCCAACAGGTGGGTTTCCTTAGCGCCTGCCAAAATTTTGTAGCGTTGCACTTCGGTTGCGCCAGGCTTTACCGCCATCGCCGCCCCAATAGTGTCGAGGCGGTAATGTTGCATGGGCATTGGGGGTGCATCGGCCATGCCCCCTTCCCTACTATCCTCCTCACGGGTCAGCTGGACTCGGCTGTCGGCATAGGGGGATGGCGCCACCGCGACCAGCCAATAGGTATCGGTCAGCCCCGCCCAGGCGCCCTGCTGAAAACTGCGCGATTCGCCCACATCCAACTTGCGATAGCCCAGGTGGGTCAGGCCATCATCAAACATACCAACCAAGCCTTCATGCTCAAAGGATGCCGATTTGCCCGCATGTTGTTGGCGACGCACTTCAGCCAGTGGCTGGACGCTAACGGTTTGCGCGGTCTGATTGGTAACCGACTGCTCAACGCTGAACATAAAATGTTCGTCCAGGCTGATACGCTGTTCAAACAACAAGCCCTGGCCATTGTTCCAACGCAGGGTGACGGGATGTTCGGGGGTCAGGGTGGGGCGATCCGCCTGCCAGGCGGTGGTGGCATCGGGCAGTTTGATGTCGCCCTGCCCCTTGGCCGCTTGCCAGCCCAGCGTCATCACAAAGCCATCCGCCGTCGCGGCATCGTTGAACAGCTGCACAGGATCACTGTTGTGACCAGCATGTTGCTGATAATCCTTAAGGTTTAGGCGATCAAAGCGCGCCCCGCGCAGGTTGATTCGACCCGCGACCCGCCCATTGCTAACAACCACCTCTCCCACGGGTGGCAAATTGGCCAAATCCGCCTTGGTCTGATTGGCGGATGGGGCTGTCTGCATCGCGCCCTGCCCCTCATTGGTGGCTTCATTGGTGGTGGTGGCTGCCGCCTGCTGCGCCTGGTTAACGGCGGCCTGATGGGGCAAGGCGACAAAATACTGATAGCCCAGCATGATGACCATCGACAGGATAACAGCGGCCAACAAATTGCGGTTTTCATTCATAATGGGCAACCAGGCTTTCTTTAGGGTTTTTTTATGGAACGTTGGGTGACGGGGGATGAACAGGTTGAGCTGTCGTTATGGCAAAGTTCGGGCACCAGGTCTATCCCCCCCGGATGATAGGGGTGACAGCGCACCAACCGCCGCCCAATCAGCCACAGGGCACGACCCAACGGCAATTGCCGCAAGGCCTGCACCGCGTAGCAGGAACAGCTGGGATAAAACCGACAGGCCGGCGCCAGCATCAGCCCCAAACTGTTCTGATACAACCATATCAGGCCAAGCAGGGGCAGGCGGATGGGGGTGGAAAGACGACTCATACAGAATCCATACAGGATGTGGCCATAATCGCAAGATGGCGGATGGGTGCCAATCATCCTTAATGCATGATGCCGCCTTTTTCGATGTGGCTATGGGCTGTGAACGCCCAAACAAAACCCGTGCCAACCCCGAACATCCCATTGTTTGAATGGTTTTCTGTATCGCCGTTACTTGGTCAATGCTGTGTATTCAGCGGATCTTGCGTTAACAAAAACCAATCCACCATCACTTTTCGGATAAAAACATCAATTTTGTTATTGACAACTTTTGCAAAGTTTCATAGTGTAACAGGCGTGTATCACCCTTTTATGGAGTATTTAATATGTCTGACAACCTGAACCTGGTTCCTCAAGTTGAAGAAACCGAACAGCAAGTTTCTCCAGAAGCACTAGTCGAACTGGAAGCTGCTGTTAACCAGCGCTAATTTCATGCTTTGCGCCTTTTCTTAAGGGCGCTTTGCATAACGATCACCCGACAATCGGTCTGGCATTTCCAGGCGGGTTTGTCGGGTGATTTGTTTTGGGGGGAATGGTGCCAATCGCCCCGCTGCTCTCTACCCCCGTGACGCCAACAACTCCTGCTGGGTGAACAGGGGGCGCATGACGGCGTCGATATGCTGTTTTAGGGCGGGATAGGTGATGGCCTGATAGGCTTGCAGGTCAACGGTAATCGCCAACAAACTTTCGCTAAACTGGGTGCGCAGGCGATCCACCACCGCCGCCTCAACATCGCCATACAGCACCAAATCAATGTCGGAGTTTGGCCGCGCCATGCCCGTTGCGCGTGACCCAAAAATCCCAACCAGTTCAATCTTGTCCGCAAAGGGCGCCAACACCGCCCGCAAAACGGCCAGCTGTTGCTGACTAAGCTGATGAAAGCTGGGGTTAGGCGAGTTCATCATGACTAGGATAAGATTCGTTCGGGCAGCAACCAGTGCAGGGCGGCTTTAAGGATATCAATGCCGTTGGTGGTTAACACCGATTCAATATGCCCCTGAAAGCTATAAAAGTTTTGGGATCGTAGCGCGCTGATATACCCATCCTCCTCCACCGCGATTTCCACCCCTGGAATAGGGGTGGCGGGCGGACGGGCAAAAAAGGTGTTGTAGAAGCCGACGGGCTGTGCCTGCCCAAACAGATCCACGGTTTTCTGCACCCCCTGCCGTGGCGGGTCAACCGGTGCCACCACCATCCCTAGGCGGAGAGAGAGCACCTGATGCCCCAGGCAGATGGCCATAAATTTGGCTTGGGCAGCCAACAAATGGGCAACGATTTCATGGCCGCGTTGCATTTTGGGATCCTGCAGGTCGGTGGGATCCCCCGGCCCTGGCCCCACCAGCACCAGGTCAAACCCCGCCAAAAATGGTGCCACATCGGCGGGCAGATTTGCCCAACCGCACAATCGGGTTTGCAAGCCCAAACGATCAAACATATGCTTTAGCATCTGGGTAAATTGGTCTTCGTTATCGATAATCAGCACGCTGGCTTTGCAAAAAGGCCTGCCCGCTGTATCCGCCGCCGCCGTTTGCTTTTCAAACCAAAATCGGGATAACAGGCGGTTACGCCCCGCCAACACTTGTGCCACCTGCTCATCCATAAATTTTGCCAACACCGGTTGCGGTGGGGTTAAATTGGGCGTGGGGGTGGTGATGGCGCGTAACAACCCCTGCCCCTTTGCCTCAATCTCCAACCGTTCCTTATGCGGCACCGAATCGCGCACAATGCTGGCACCGCTTTGGATAATCGCCTGGCCATCCAACTCGACCTCCATCGTGCGAATGGTAATCGCGCTGTCCAACGTTGGCTGCCCCGCGG
>VEQJ01000171.1 GCA_018883285.1 Alphaproteobacteria bacterium | reverse complement strand
AGGAGGATTATCAAGAAACCATCTTAAACCATAACTTAACACCACGCAAAAGCCTCAACTGGCTCACCCCTCTTGAGGCCTTCACCCAAAATATCCACCTTGTTGCACTTCAAACTTGAATTCAGCGAGTACTTGACAAAGCTGTCTTTTATGCCCGCCAAGATTGCCAGCTTTTTCCAACACCCCCAAACAGCCTACGCCGCCGCCTGATGCTATCTGTTTTTATGGAATGTTAATATAGGGACGCCGCGTTGGTGGCGGGATCCCTTTATCCAGCTGTTTTAGAATGGTTTCATAACGGCAATAGGTAGCGCGGCTGATGCCGACAATCGTCTGGCAGAATGCATCGGCACGGCCTGCAGCCTTGATTTTTCGCCATTTTTGTACCGATGGCTCGCATTTTTTGCGATGCTCCTCACATTTTTGTTGCGACAAACTATAGGTGCTTAGCCTATAAATGTTTTTATGCAAGCTTTTGATTTGCATAAAAAGACCACTCTGGTTTGGGTTTCAACATCCCTTCCGTCAAGTCTTTTTGGCCGTAAAAAGCAAAAAACGGGTGAGGCAAGCGGTGATAGGTCTACGACTTACCAACACTTGCCTCACCCACCATCACGTCTCACATCTATCTGAACTTGGACAACTGTTACAGAGCAATACCTGTGAAACTCCACGGGGCAAGCCCCGTGGAGTTTCACGCGCGGTATAAAAAACGCCGCTTTCGCCTGGTGACGGGTTAAGCTATTCTGGACGGGTTACCATTGGATAAGAGGACTGCCTGATGACCACCAAAACCCTTCTGGCCTGCCTGGCTATCGTTGCAGGGCTTTTTCTAACCCCGCACCATCCCGCCCTGGCGCAATCATCAGCCACAAAACCAGAGGTCTTCTTCCTCTCCCCACAGGATGGCGCGACCGTCAGCAACCCTGTGCTGGTGCGCTTTGGCCTCAAAAATATGACGGTTGCCCCCGCGGGTGTCGATAAACCGGGAACGGGTCACCACCATCTGTTGGTCGATGCCCCCCTGCCACCACTGGATGAACCAATCCCCAATGATGATAACCATCTGCATTTCGGTAAGGGGCAAACCGAAACCGAACTGCGCCTTGCGCCTGGCAAACACACCCTGCAGCTGTTGATGGGCGATTGGACGCATATCCCCCACACCCCCCCTGTTTACAGCCAGCCCATTACCATCTTTGTAAAATAATCAGCTGGACGCGCCCTTAATTTTCTCAAAAGTCCTAAGGCCGCTCATCCCCAACATCGCCAAAACCAATTCCATCAGGTGATCGGCATTGATGGCTGGTGGCTGCACCCCTGGCCAAAAAAGCGCCGCCGCCCAGCTGAAAATTGGATGACCCAGATAGGTCCAGCATATACCAAAACCGCAGCACCAACCGATAAACGGCCGCCAGCCCGCTACAAAAACGCTGCGATGTTGCGCTTCGGTCATGGTCAACATTACCTGCAACTGATCAGGCATTTGGGCAATACGCGCCAAAACCGCCTGTTTATCCAACCGTTCGTCATCCGAGGTAAACAGTTTGTCCAACAAATTGCCAAAGGCACTGATCGGGTTTGCCAGCGCCTGACCCAGCGCGACATCATTTACAATATTAGGCATAGGCACGTTTTAACCAACTTTCTAACTGATGTTCCAATTCGGGGCGCCGCTGTGCCAACCATCGGCAATAGCCAGCCGCCTCAGCCCGCAGTGCGGCCAACAGCGAGGATGGCATGGTTTGGTTGACAGCTTTCAGGGTTTTGGCGCCCAACACCCCATCCTCATCCACGGCAAATCCCGCCGCCCTAAGGGCGCGCTGAATAATCCGATGCGCTGTACCCGCCCCCAATTGTACCGACAAATCCAACAATTTGGTGGCCAGCATGATATCCTTGATTTGCCCATAGCCATAGGCATGCCACCAGTCACGCCGATAAATCTCGACCGCCTGTTCGCGGCTTAACTGTTGAATGTCAAGGCTGGGATATTGGCGTTTGGATAAACCAAACTGACTTTCCTCGTCGGGATTATGCTGACTTTGGCGATAGCCACCTTCATGTTTCAGAACTACCTCAATTGCCCAATCAAATACATCGTTCATTGTGTTGTTCCAATAGGTTCATCTAATTTGACACCAATTTCAATTTGACCAACACGCCTGTCAGCATTCCTGTCAGCAGGGCAACGGTTAAGGTGCGCAGCAGGGTTTGCCCGACTGTCCGCTTGGCCATGCGCCAACCATCCAACAGACCGCGCAAATCCCGCAAATCCTTATCCAAATTCTCCCCGTGCAGCCCCAATTCAGACAACGCCTGTTTAGCCCCACGGTTTGCCGCCTGCTCCAATAACCGTTCCAACGTATTGATGGTATGTTTATCCATGATATTTGTTAAATTAGTGTAAAGTTTTAAATAAAAAGGATGAATTTTGTAATATTTATTAAGAATAAATTAGGTAATTCCCATCGCATAAATTCTTTTAAACTGCACATTTCTTATGGTAGTGGTCAGGGTGCGCAGGCCACCCATGACAAATAAAGCCGTAGTTGTTGGTGGCAACGTTAACGTTATGCTTCCACTTTGCACGGTGCCGTCACTTAGATTTTTAATGCGCCAAAAAACCGTGCTAGCGCCCGGTGCACAAAACATTTCGAACAAAAAAAGCTTGGCAACCGCAAAAGCCATGTTGGTATCAACCCTGGTTTGGGCGGTTCCATCATGGGTCAGAAATTGCCAATTGGTATCACCGCGGCTGGTAGAAAATTGAAAGCCACAGCCTGCCGCGCCCATGGTATCACCGCTTACCAAGTTGCTTAGGTTGCCTGCAACCACCCCCGCCGCCAGCCTGGCACCTGTTGCACCGCTGCCATAATTTGCATCGGGAAACCGCATGGTGGCGGCATAGTAAAATCCCAGATTGCGGCATAGGGACGCCATCAGCCCGCCCGTTAACGCCTCGGTATTGGTGGTTGCCGCGCTGGCATGTTGCCAGTAATGGCCGATGGTGGCATCAAATGCACCCGTTACCGTTCCCCGATCGTCGGTTTGCATGCCGATGGTGGCATGGGCACTGGCGCCAAAGGGCAACCATTGCGCCACCGATCGATGCGCCAAGCTTTCCTGCAAAAAGGCTTCGGATGATCCATCATCACGAATAGCCAAAAACGCCCTGCCCAATTCGTTGCTGGCAAACAGATTGACGGTTGATGCGACCGCAGCTGCTGGCATCGCCACCCCCGTAAAATTTAGCCCACTGCCTGCGCCAATAACCCTGACGCTGCTGGCACCGCCAAAGCTGCCGCTGTTGTTGTATTGCAGCTGCCCCGCGCTGCCGCCTACCGCGCCGCCGCCGCCCGATGCAGGCACCGCCCAGCTGCCATCCGCGCGCAGAAATCTGCTGGCGGCCGCATCGCCCGCGGCGGGGGCGGGCACCAACCCCTTGACACCACCGCTGCCGCCATCGCCAACCACGGCGTTCAGCATAGCGG
>VEQJ01000170.1 GCA_018883285.1 Alphaproteobacteria bacterium | reverse complement strand
CTTCAAATCCATCCATATGGGGCATCATCACATCGAGAATAATAAGGTCGGGGTGTAATTCGTAAGCTCTACGCAAGCCTTCTCCACCCGAATAGGACTGATATAAGATTATTTCGATGGGACGTAGAACCATCTCAACGAGCCGACCCAGATCCGGGTCGTCGTCAATCAGGAGCACTTTTTTGAGCATTTATTCTCCTGCCCAATTCTTCATCATTGGGGTGTCTCCGATCAACTATGCAAAGTTAAAAGTATCATAGCATTAAAAGAATTGTATTTTCAACCCTTGCTCGTGAATAAAAAAGGATGAGTGATTTACCCATCCTTTTTTCAAATACTCCTGTAGTTTATCTGATTTATCCTTGATTGCACCCGTCCACCTTAATCGAATAGCATAGAAAGGTGTGTTATAGGTCCGCATAATTTTAGAATTGCAATTTACCCATTCTTCAGGCATTTCCTTCGGTTCTGGAGTTATCACTTCAATCCAAATTCTTTTTCCTTCATGTTCTACCAGAAAATCGGAACCAGATGTTTCTCGAGTAATTTGAATGCCTGCTTTAATAATTTTATCGGCTAACAAAACTTCGGATAGTTGCTGCCAATATTTATTCTTGTTTTTTGAACACAAATTTTTTTCTACTTCTCCATCACTAGGGTTTAGTTTTATATATTTTTTACATACTTCGGTTATGTGTTCGCGGATTGATCTTCCCTCATCGCTTTCGTGCGGGTAGCGTTCTGCTAAGCATTTTTCAAGGTTCATTCTAAAGCTCCCACGCGGAATTGAACCACTTTTGTACAAAACACTGCTGGGGGTGGTGCCCCGGGTCGGACTCGAACCAACACTCCGTTGCCAGAAGCAGATTTTGAGTCTGCCGCGTCTACCATTTCGCCACCGGGGCCCAATCAATCATGGGATTGACATGTTAGGCGGAGTCGGCCAGTCACGCAACAACTTTGTCGGGGCGGGGGGGGGGGACGCGGCTTTCAGCTGGTCATACCTGGTTTGCCAGGCCGAACCACCGCATGGATCCCCCAGCTTTTTCTTATACTAGGGCGCGGAGGATGACCGCTTTAGAGGCGGCTGACTAAGCAGGGTTAGCACCTGAAAGGCCTGCCCCATTCCTGGCTCGGCCAGCAACCGATCCACCCCCGCCTGCTCCGCCTGCTGCCGCGCGGGGGGCAGTTGCGCGAGGCGCGGCAGGATGCCCATTTGCCGCAAAAAGTCGGCCTGACTGGTCAAATTTGGGTTCAAGGCATCAACATGGGGGGAAAGGGCGGTCACCACCTCCTGCCAATTGACGGCGACGCTAAGGTCGACCATGCCAATCTGGCGCAGGGGATCGACCTGCTGATGATGGCCATAGGCCTGCAGGCTGCTGAGCCAATCGGGGCGGGGCGTGCCATAGTCGATAATCAGCCCACCGCCGCCACGCCGATGCAGCAGGTTGGCCACCTCCTGCACCCAAATCTGACGGCTGGACGACAGCTCCACCACGCCGCCCTCAGGACAATCGGGATAGTGGCGTTGCAGCAGTTGGGCGCGGATCGAATCAACGGGAATCGCGATAAAGCGCAGCGGGATAAGGTTGTCATGGTTGGTGGCTGGCGATGGGGGGGCGAAATCTTTGGCTTCTGCCTGTGGCTCTGCCTCGGCCGCAACCTCGGTCAGGGCGATGCGCCGTTCCAACCACTGCCCCTGCTGCCGCATCATTTGATCGGCCGGCAAGGCATCCAGAAATTCGTTGGCAATCAACCAGATCGGTGCATCTGCGCGATTTTCATGAAAGTGCGGCAGATTTTGCCAATCTTCATGCCAGGTGACGGCATAGGCGGCCAACCGCTGCTGCTGCTGCGCCCGCAACAGGCTATCGCTCTCCACCAAATGCACCTGGCAATGCGCCACCATCGCGGGTGCCAGCTGGTGCAACGCCCGCAGCACATCGGCCATTAACACCCCACGGCCGCCGCCAAATTCGATCAGCTGGCAGGGGGCGGCTTCGGTAGCGGTTGGCTGCCCCATCGCCTGCCACGCCTGCACCAACCAGATGGCCAGGCTTTCGCCAAACAGCCCGCTAATCTCTGGCGCGGTGATGAAATCGCCCTCGGCACCAATGGCGGTAGCCTGGCGGTAATAGCCATGTTGGGGATGTTGCAACGCCAACGCCAAAAATTGGCTCAGGCTGATGCTGCCCGCCCGCCGTAAATGCTGACGAATCAGGTGGTCAAGCGGGGTGGCGGCTGTTGTGTCCATATCCGCCGCCGCTCTCTCTTACCCTTGCTACAGGGGGCGAGGTGCCAGCCGACCACGCCAGGCCAACACCATAATCACCGCGCCCGCCACCACCATCAGGCTGCACAGCCATTGCCCCATGCTAAGACCCGCCTGCAACAGGCCAAGCTGGCTATCCGGCTCACGGAAGAATTCCAGGCCAAAGCGGATGACGCCATAGCCCGTCAAAAACGCCCCCGCCACCAGCCCTGGCCGCCGTAAGGCTGGCGTGCGCCAGGCCAGCAGGGCGAGCAGTAGGAACAGCAAGGCACCCTCCCCCCCCGCCTGATACAGCTGGCTGGGGTGGCGCGGCAGACCGCTGGGATCATGGGGAAATATCATCGCCCAGGGTACCTGCAACGGGTCGGCCACCCGCCCATACAGCTCCCCATTCACAAAATTGGCAATCCGCCCCAGCAACAGGCCAATGGGCGTGCCCGCCGCGATCACATCGGCCAGCGGCCAAAAGCCAATCTTGCTGACCCGTGCCTGCCAAATCATCGCAACGATAACCCCGATTAGGCCGCCGTGAAAGGCCATGCCGCCATGCCAAATCGCCAACAATTCCGATGGACGTTGCCAATAGACGGGCAAATTGTACAGCAGGCTATAGGCCAGACGGCCACCCAAGATAATACCCAAAGTTGCCCGCCAGACCAAATCATCCAACGCGCGCGCCATGCCCAACAGCGACCGCCCCCCTTTATCCCCCAACCCCGATGCCGCATTGACGGCCGACCAGTCGTGCCATTCCACCCCGCGCCGGCCGGCATGTTTCGACAGACGGATGGCATAGCGCCAGGTCAGCACGATACCCAGCAGGTAACTAAGGGCGTACCAACGAATGGCTATAGGCCCCAGCTAGGGCTATCGGATCAATTTCGGGATAGGTCAACATGGACAACAGCTTAACGCCTTACACCCCGATGACAAGGGGGGATGGGATGACATTGAGAAGCCAATCGGAAAAACCTGCTTGACATCATTATTTGTTATTAAATAGTGTAGTCACGAGATTTTTGCCCACATAATGATGTATCGGATGTGGACAGCGGCGAGGAAAGATTTTGTATTTTTAAGGTATCGCGTGGCAATTCCACGCCATGCTGAATTCAAGTTTGAAGTGCAACAAGGTGGATATTTTGAGTGAAGGCCTCAAGAGGGGTAAGCCAGTTGAGGCTTTTGCGTGGTGTTAAGTTATGGTTTAAGATGGTTTCCTGAT
>VEQJ01000169.1 GCA_018883285.1 Alphaproteobacteria bacterium | reverse complement strand
TACGCCCGCGGCCTGCCCGGCGCAGCCGACTTTCGCGCCGCCAGCTTTCTGCTGGAAACGCCCGACCAACTGATGACGGCTTCGCGGCGGTTTTTTGAGCAGGCGGGGGATCAGGCGGCTTAGGTTTGCGGGTTAATCTGCCAGCTTGCGCGCCTCATCGGGCAGCATGATGGGAATGCCATCACGGACGGGATAGGCCAGTTTGGCCTGGCGGCTAATCAATTCCTGCGCCGCGCGGTCATATATCAAAGGTGCCTTGGTAACAGGGCAGACCAACAGTTCCAGCAGGCGGGGATCCAGCTCCACACCGCTGCTTTCATGGCTTTTTGCGGCATCGGGTTGGTTGGTCGTGTTGTTGGCGGTCGATTCAGTCATGGTCAAGGCCTCTCTCTTCATAGGATTATAATTCCTATCCTTACCAAAATTCTGCCCAATAGCCAGATTGAAAAATCGTCAACCCCCAAACATTCTTAGAGCGTTTTCGCTTTAGTTCTACACTAGGAAGGCAAGGCGAGGCGCGCGGAGCGTATACAGAGATACGTGAGCACGGCAAGTCCGCTGCCTGACGACGTGTAGGGCTAAATGGGAAATGCTCTAATTCGGGGTGCTGCCGCTAATATTATCCGACAACACCGCCATTTCAATCAGGGTTTGCAGGATTTTGGCGCGATCGATCAGGGTGGGTGCCTCCAACAGCGCCTGTTTTTCCTGGGGTTCCAGCGGGCTAATCAAGCACAGGGTGGTAATCAGCGGTTCATCGCCGGTATCGCGAATGCTGTCCCAATTGGCATCAATCGATTGCAGACGGAAATATTCGCGCAGCATTGGCAACAGGCGGTCGCGGTTTATCAGCCCCTGCGCCTCCTTATCCCCCTGCAAATCTTCAACAAATTCTTGCCAGGCGGGCAGAACGCGGCGATAGCCGTGCAGCTGGGGCAACTCCTGCTCGACCCGAAAGCGGCAAACCCCCGTCAGGCGCAGCAGGATGCGCCCATCCTCCTCCTCACTAAAGGCGGAAATGCGGCCGGCACAGCCAATGTCGTACAGCGCGGGCGGATGGGATTGGTCATCACCATCAGCGGTTGCATCATTGGGATCGCGCGGTTGCGCCGCCTTACCCTTACGGCTTGGCGGTTTGCTGACGGGGCTGGCCAAGCCATCGGCCGAATGTTCGCCCAATCTATCCCCCTCCTCTGGCTCTGCGCGCGGTTGGATAATGCCAATCAGGCGGGTGGGGGTGCGCAGGCTATCCAGCACCATGTTGACATAGCGCGGCTCAAACACATTAAGCGGGATATAACCACCGGGCAGAATCATCGCGCCCATCAGCGGGAAAATCGGAATTTCCTGCGGCAAATCTTCCAAACTGGGGTCAAAGGGATGACGAGACATGGCGACGCAATCGGTGGGTTAGCTGAACAGCACGGTGGACAGGCGGCGACGCCCCTCCAACGCGACCGGATGATCAAAGCCCAGCGCGCTGAAGAATTGCAGCAGCAGCAGGCGGGCGGCACCCTCCTGCCAATTGCGATCCTGGCGCACACTGGTCAACAACAGCTCCACCGCGGTATCCACCGCGCCGCGGATAAATTCCCCCTTTGCCAACGCCATCGCCGCCGCATGATCGGCGGGATTGGCCGCCAAAGCTTTTTCATAGACCGACAGGTCGCCCAGCTGACCCGCCTCCTCAGCAATCGTTACCGCCGCGGTGACCGACTGGATAGCGGCATGGTTGGCCGCCGTATCGGGCGCCGCCGCCAACAACTCCTTGGCATGATCGATATTACCCTGCCGCAACGCGACCCGTGCCAGGCCGGCCAGCCCAACCAGATTGTCGGGATCCAGCTGCAACAACTGCTCAAACGCCGCCTTGGCCTGCGGCAATCGCCCCTCCTGCAGGGCTTGTTCCGCCATTGCCAGCCAATCGGTGGCGGGATCGTTGGGCACGGCCTGACCCGTTAAATTCTGGATAAACTGCTTCAACTGACTTTCGGGCAGGGCACCGGCAAAACCATCAACAGGCTGGCCGCCAACAAAGGCAAAGACGGTCGGCACCGATTGCACCCGCAACTGCTGCGCTATCGCGGGCTGTTCATCAATATTGACCTTAACCAGCCGCACCGCGCCGTTCATGCCATTGACCAGCTTTTCCAACAGGGGGGTCAGCTGTTTGCAAGGCCCGCACCAGGGCGCCCAGAAATCCACCAACACCGGCTGCCGCAACGACGCCTCCACCACCTCTTTCATAAAATTTTGGGTGGTGCCATCGACGATAAAATTGCCCGCGCCGCCCGTTGATGCGCTTGTCATGCTGGCCTTGGCCGAAGAATTGCTGAAGAATGACATGGCGATTTCCCCCCACCCCCTTGACTAGGGGTCATCGGTGTTGTTGCGTTGATACAGATATAGGTGTTGTCGGCAGTCTTGACCATAGGCAATGCCCATCATTTTGTGAAGAACTCCAGCCCGTTGGCGACTGCATCGATGCCGATTGACTACCTGCAAAAAATCCTAACCGCCCGTGTCTATGACGTGGCAATCGAAACCCCGCTGCAGGAGGCTCCACAGCTGTCTGCCCGCCTGGGTCATCGCGTGCTGCTGAAGCGTGAGGATTTGCAGCCGGTGTTTTCCTTTAAGCTGCGCGGTGCCTATAACAAAATGGCGAGTCTGTCCCCCGCTCAGCTAAAGCGTGGGGTAATCGCGGCCAGTGCGGGCAACCATGCGCAGGGGGTGGCGCTGGCGGCGCAAAAGCTGGGCACCACCGCCACCATCGTTATGCCCGTCACCACCCCCAGCATTAAGGTGGAGGCTGTCGCCCGTCGCCATGGCCAAGTGGTGTTGCACGGCGCCAATTTTGATGAGGCCTTTGCCGACGCGTTGCGGCAGGCGGAGCAGGACAATTTGACCTTCATCCATCCCTATGATGATCCCGACGTGATTGCGGGGCAGGGCACCATCGCCATGGAAATCCTGCGCCAACATCAGGGGGCGTTGGATGCGGTGTTTGTGGCGATTGGCGGCGGCGGCCTGATTTCGGGTGTAGCCAACATCATCAAGGCGGTGCGCCCCGAGATCAAAGTCATTGGCGTGCAGATGAACGACTCCTCGGCCATGATGCAATCGGTCGAGCAGGGGCAGCGCGTCGCCTTGTCCGATGTCGGGCTGTTCTCCGACGGCACCGCTGTCAAACAAGTGGGGCAAGAAACCTTCCGCATTGCGCGCGAACTGGTGGACGACTACATCACCGTCGACACCGACGCGGTGTGCGCCGCCATCAAAGACGTGTTTGTGGACACCCGCAGCATCGTCGAGCCCGCCGGCGCGCTGGCGGTGGCCGCCATCAAGCAGTATGTGGCTCAGCACAAAACCCGGGGCGAGACCTATGCCGCCATCCTGTGCGGCGCCAACATGAACTTTGACCGCCTGCGCTTTGTCGCCGAGCGCGCCGAGGTCGGCGAAGAGCGTGAAGCCTTGCTGGCTGTCACCATCCCCGAAGAGCGCGGCAG
>VEQJ01000168.1 GCA_018883285.1 Alphaproteobacteria bacterium | reverse complement strand
CGCCAAACACAGCACTGTTCAACAACAGCGCGGCAGGCACGGTATCGATGGCGGCGGGCACGGTTGCCCCAACGGTGAACTTTGCCAATGGCAAAACCAGCATTTTTGTTGAGGAATTTAACGGAGCATCATCCACCCTATGGCAGGATGGCGTGGGCACAACGGGCAATCCAGGTGCTAACGGCTTGGATGGGGTGACCATTGCGTCCTCTGGCGCGGGGGCGGGATTTGCCCAGATAGATGTTTTTGCTGTGCTGGTCATTCCCGCCATTTTGGGCGGTTGGGATCGCCAATGCTTAGAGGGCTGGTTGGCATGGCAATATGGCCTAGCAGCCAACCTGCCTGCTGGCCACCCATTTCGGAATAAACCGCCTTTGAACGGGGCTTAACCATGGCGCTACGCCTGCGCCAACCGCGATTTGCCCAGGTTAATGCGGCGGGGGCTGTGCGTTTCTATTCCGCACGGGAAACCGCCCTGGCCGCCCTGACGACTTTGCTTAAAAGCCTTAACGGGGTGGTGGTGGTACGCAATCCAACCGACCCACTTGCCCAGCCAGCGGTGCAAAGGCTGGTGGCAGTTTTTGATGGAGTGGCGGGCGATCCTGAAACGGTTTTGTCGCCCCTGTCTTACAACTACACCCACGCCGCAGAATTGGTGGTGGTTGCCCGCACCGATGTTGATCTTGATGGGCAGTTTGACAGCCTGCTGCAGGCTATTGATGCCAAACTGGCCGCCAACAGAAGCTTAAGTGGCGCGGTGGACTATGCCATCACCGGTGCGCCACAGCAAACCGATTTGAATGGTGAGGGTGCGACAGGCATTAAAAGCGCCCGAATACCAATAACATTGTATTACAACAGTTTAACCCCTTTAACCTAAGGATACCACCATGCCCCGTGCTTATGGATATAACGCCAGCCTTTTGATGAAAACGGAATCAACCTATGGCACCCAGGCCACGGGCAATTTCGACAGAATGCCTTTCAAAACCGCCAATTTCGGCTCTGTACAGGGGCTGGTTGATAATGAACTTATTGGCCAAGGCCGTGACCCGTTAGCACCAACGCGGGGGGTTATTCGCGTTGAAGGTGATGTGACGGTGCCTGTCGATTTAAGGCGATTCGGCCAATGGCTGCGGATGGTATTAGGTGCGCCTGTCACCACGGGCACCACACCAAACTTTACCCACACCTTCAAAACGGGTGCCGCCAGCCTGCCCAGTGCATCGGTTGAAATCGGTTTGACCAATGCGCCTGTTTTTTTAATGGAAACAGGGGTCATGGCCAACACCCTAGCGATTGATCTGACCAAGGAGGGTTATGTTGATGCCGTTATAGGTTTAATTGGCCAAAGTGAAACCAAAAACACCGCCACCGCTGGCGGCACACCAACCAGCGTTACCAACACCCAATTCACGCAGTTCCATTCATCCATCAAACGGGACGGGTCGGCATTGGGCAACATCACGGGTGCCCAATTTACCTATGACAACGGTTTGGAAATCATCGAAACCGTGCGCGCTGACGGCAAGATTGATGGCTGCGACCCGACCCTGGCCAAACTGACAGGGAATTTAGAGGCGCGGTTTGCCGATGCCACCCTATTCGATGCCGCCACGGCAGGAACGGCCATGGCCTTGGAATTCGGTTGGACGATCAATACCAACCATTCGATTGTCTTTACCATCCATGAGGTGTACATGCCCAAGCCAAAAATATCGATTCAAGGCGCTGGTGGCATTTCGGCCAATTTTGATTTTCAAGCTGCCCTGAACACCGCGCAGTCCTGCATGATGACGGTGGTATTAAAAACCGACATCGCAACCTATTAGAGAATACCATGATTGATTTAAGCAGCAGCCTGACCGAATCAACCTGGATTGAGTTGACCGATGATGTGAAGGTTAAGGTGAAGCCATTAAACAGCCTGCTATGGAACACCGCGCGCGCGGGGTTGGATGGCGACCTGCGGAAAATGCGGGCAGAAAGTGACCATCTGAAATCCCTGGGCGAACCGACACCCGATTGGGATGATGAAAACGTCCGCCAGGCCTATGTATTGACGGTTTTGACCAAAAGGTTGGCGATTGCCGCCATTGAGGACTGGCAAGGGGTTAAGGATAACAATAAGCTGGCCACCCCGACCGCCGACACCATTTCCAGGCTGATGGACATGCCCTTTTTGGCCAACCAATTTTACCTGGCCTATACCCGCACCCTGGATGTGGTGGAGCAGGAAAAAAACGCCTAACGCGCTACACCAGTTGGATTTCCCATGGTGGAGCGCGCTATTGTCACGGCTGTGTCAGAAATAAATTTCCCTGCAGCGATGCCAGCAGGCCAGAATCGTTAAAATGCCCAATGGTCAGGCACCAGCCGTTGTCGGTTGAGGGCTTAGCCTGCAAGCAGGTGGTTGATTTGGGGATGGTCTATAACGCTGGGGAATTCAATGTTGACCAGCTTATCAGCCTCACCCGTGCAGATATTTGGCCAATCGAGGTCAGGCTGGCGCTGATGACCGCCATCCGCGATGGCCTTAACACAGAATATGAAATGGAGGATGACGATGGCCGATGAATCCTTAGTCGTCCAGTTAAGCGTTGTCGGTGGCAGGGAAGCCAGCAATCAGCTGCTGGAAGTCGGCAAAAACGCCAAACAGTCACTGAAACAAATTAGCGACAGCGGCGGCAGCGCCACCAAGGCGTTAGAGGCGATCAAAGGCGCGGGCGAACAGCTGGCCTCTGGTTTTCGCTCCACCAGCAACATCGCCGCTGGCCTGATTGGCAATTTTGCCGAAATTGGCACCATTGGCGGGGTGGTGGCCACCACCATGGCAGGCTTAGCCCTGACCATCAAAGCGGTGGGCGCGGCATCCGAAAAGGATCGGGTGATTGCCAGGCTGGATACGGTTTTGCGTGCAACAGGCGAATCGGCGGGGTTGACCACCGATGAACTGGTACGGTTGGCCGACCAGATCGAGGGCAAAACCTATTTCGATGATAAGCAGATTTTGGCCGCCGCCGCCGCCCTGGCCACCTTTCGGTCGGTCACGGGTGACACCTTTAAGGAGGTGTTGAACGTCGGGGTCAACATTTCGACCCTATTTGGCAACGACCTGAATTCCGCCATTGTGCAGCTTGGTAAGGCCTTTGAGGATCCGATCAACGGTTTAACCTCTCTGAAACGGGTGGGGGTGACCTTTACCGCTACGCAGCGGGATTTGATTCAGGGATTTGTCGATGGGGGTGAAAAGGCCAAAGCCTTTGATGTCATCCTGCAAGCCCTCAAAGACCAAGGTTTAGGCGATGCGGCGGAGGGGGAACGCAAGGGGGTATCAGGCGCGGCCAAAGGGGCACGCGATGCCTGGGACAACCTGCTGGAATCGTGGGGACGCACACCAGCCATTGTCGATAGTGCAACATTTGCCCTTAATAAACTGCAAGCGGCGCTGGAAAACGCAACGCCCAATAAGGGTGAACAAGCTGAAAAACTGGCCAAAGACATTCGTGACC